>DATHVL010000412.1:0-6621 GCA_035461325.1 Pyrinomonadaceae bacterium | reverse complement strand
CGTTCGCTTTGACTCGCGCCCGGCTGGCCGCGCATCGGCGAGGCCGATCTCCCCTAGCGTTACTTGTCGCCCCGCAAAGACCCACGGCGGCGACTCGCTGTAATCTATTGTCCCGAAGGTGTGGTTCGGCCCCGCAAGGTCCGCGTATCGGCTTTCCTCGTTGGGCACTAACTGATACGGTATCTCTCCGTCGGCCCCGACAGCCTTCGCGACGCCTTTCTCCGTCACCATCATCGACGGCGGGTTTTTGATCGCATCGATGCGCTGTCCAAGCTGCAGCTCTTCATAGCCCGGCAGCACCGCTCCATCGCCGAGCGGTTGATAGAACGTCATGTAAAACTTACCCTGCGCCTCGGCGAGCCAGCCGACCCATCCGTTGCTAAATGTCGCGTACCACTCGTCCCAATAACCGCCTAGCTGATGCTTTAGCTGCGCCCGGCCGGTGAGTTCAAATCTTTCGCCCTGATACGTTCCCTTTAGCCCGATCTTCAGCGGCGACTGCGAATCAAATATTTCAGCGACCTTACCCAGGTCCGCCAAACCTCGATCGGTCCTCGCCACCGCCGAGCGGCAGTAGGGGCATACGAGCACGATCGTCGAACCCTTTTTGAATTCGATAGGTGCTGCGCACGACGGGCAGTTCGCCTGCAAAATGCTCACCGCTCACCTCCTGCCGTTGTCGCCGATTCGTTAGCTCGCTCGCCCCGTTCTATGCGGGTCACCGTCACACGCTTCGCTCCCAATGCCTTACGCAGCTCTTCATTCCAGTTCCATTCGGGCCGCGTCCGACAGCAGTAAAGGTTGATCGTCGCCGTCCCATGTTCCGGATATGTGTGACACGCAAGATGCGATTCTGTGAGAGCGATAAGCCCCGTCACCCCGCCCTCGCCGTCGAACTTGTGCCACACCGAACCGATAGACTTGAGGCCGAGCTCCGCCATAAGGCGGCCGAACAGCGAACGAAGCAATGCCTCGTCGCGGAGTCGTTCCTCATCACATCCGGTGGCTTCCACCAGCCATTCAGTTCCAACGATCATTGGGCGAACTAGGTCTTATGAGACAATGTACAGGTCTTAACGATTGAAATTTTCTCGCGGGAATTATGTTCTTCAAGAATATACCCAAATTTTTCCTTTTTGTCATTTTACTCGCCTTGCTTTCGGGCGGGGCTTTATATTGGATACGTTCGCCCGGCGATGAGGGTTCCAGCACGGCGGTAAATGATGGGCGGTATTCCGCTCCGGAGGTAGTCGGCCGGCTGGAACTCGACCGTATAGATGAGAGCAGCGGCATGGCCGCGTCGCCCTGCCAGCCCGGAGTGCTTTGGACGCACAATGACTCCGGCGATGACGAATTTATCTATGCATTCGCCGCCGACGGCCGGAACTTGGGCATCTGGCGAGTCGAGGGAGCCCGCCACATCGATTGGGAAGACATGGCCGTCACCCGAACTCCCGAGGGCGATTGCTACCTTTACATTGGCGAGATCGGGAATAATGACCTTGAACGCCGGGGTGGCATTATTTACCGCGTCCGCGAACCGGACGTACCTGACGACTCCTCTAAGCCCGATCGCAAGCGTCGCCTTACTACCGATCCCGCCGAAGCCTTGCCCTTCGTTTATTCCCACGGACCGCATGACGCGGAGGCTCTTCTCGTACATCCCGTCACCGGTATTATCTACATTGTCACCAAAGAAATATCTCGACCCGCACTCGTCTATCGCATCGACCCCCGGTTTGGGGGCGGGCCGGTCACGGCTGAACGCATCGCAACCGTCTCGCTTCCGGCGGTTCCCAACGGCCTCGTTACCGCGGGCGATATCTCGCCCGACGGCACGCGCTTGATCCTGACAGATTACATCGCGGGATATGAATTCCTGATCCCCCAGGGCGATGACGATCTCAAGGCCGTTTGGCAGCAAAAACCTGCCGTCATCGATCTTGGAAAACGAGATCAGGGCGAGGCTGTCGCCTACGGGCCCGATGGGTTTGCCATCTTCGCGACCGGCGAAAAACGTAACTCTGAGATCTTCCGCGTCCTTCGCTCCGATCCAAAATAAAAAACCGAGGCCGATCCTTTCGGATGGCCCCGGTCCTGTCGTTGCGATCGGCGATAATTACTCGATGATCGTGAACTTGCCTTTGTTTTCGACAACCTGCCCGCCGACGCGATCCTTGGTTATAACTCGAATCTCGTAGTCCCCGGTATCAAGTGCAAAGGTCGGTAGCAGCCTGGCAAGCGTCAGCCGCTGCCCCGAATCGCTCAGCCCCGTCCAATCTTCGGGGGTCCGCAGCACTTCCTTGCCGCCTTTCATCAGCACATACTCTACGTCGACGGCCGGCCTCAAGGTCGTCTGGTCGATCCCCGCGTTATAGACCTGCAAATAAATGCCGACCTCCTGGCCGCGCTGATACGTGCCCTGAAGGTTCGGTATCACTTTCGCGCCGCCGATAACGAAGGCCGCTCCTATGTCCCTATCGTCGGTCGGCCTCAATGTCGAAGCCAGAACAAGCGACGAGGTCGAGAGAGCCTTGTCATCATATTTCGGTACCGTAAACCCTTGGTTTACGATCCCCCGATTACCGGTTCCTACGTCACGGACCACAACGTCAACCTTGTAAACTCCCGGTGTTAGAGCAATGGCCTTTTGATAGACAGATTTTCGGTCCTTCACCTCGGCCAATTCCTCCGTCGTGGCATGCGTGGTCACGACATCCTCAAAAATTCCGGAACGCTTTCCGGCGACTGAGGTGATTCGAGCATAGATATTCAGCGTCGCGGCCTGCAGGCCGCCCGATTCCTGAAACTGGACTTCCTGATTCGAGGTCTGCACTGTAAACGTCGCAATGACGCGGTCCGCAGACTGGCGGAAGAAATCCACCCGCAAGTCAAAATTAAGCGGATTGTTATCCAGAACGCCCGAGTCCCCGCCCGCGATACCGGCCAGATCGCTGAACTTCACTTGCGGCGGACGCTGTAGGTCAGCAATAAGCTGCATCCGATTGAACGGCATATCCTGCTGCCGCATGTAGGTACGTTCGTTTTGTCCGATTCCCGCAATACGGTCCGCCCGATTCTCGATACCCAGCGATTCGCCCAACGTCATGCCGGCACCCGGTATCATCAAAAGTGCGTCCTTTTCATGAGCGTTGCGAGCGATGCGGTACTCTCCCGTTCCGGTCGGGTCGACGAACTCGATCTCGATACCGTTACCGACGCCTTCCAGGTGCCTGTAAAACCATATCTCGAAGGGATAGGTAGAGGTCGAACCTCCGCCTTCCCATGCCGGGCGGTCATAAGAACCGCCGGCGGGCCGCGACTCTACGGAGTCCGGCTTGCCCCAAGCGATATAGATACGGCCGCGGTCGGTCTTCCATCCCGGGATACCGGACGTGAACCGCTCGTTCGCGTATGCTATCCGCTCATAGTACTCTTCGCGGTATTCGTTCTCTTCGGTATCGGGGTTAGGATCGCGCCGGCGCCAGAAATTCTCGATAAAGTTTTCGCGCTCCTCATCCGTCCGGAGAGCATTAAAGGCTCGGCGTTCTTCCTTGGTGATGATGTAGGCAACGTCCTCACTAAGCCACCGCGTATAGGCCTTGTTCAACTCCTTGGTCACAGTGCGCACCCGTGTGGAGGGGTCCTCCCCATCTTGCGCGATGGCCGGAAGGATGCCGACGGCCGCGATCACAGCGGCTAAAAGCGATCGCCGCAGAAATTCAACTTTTCTCATAAAAACAGCTCCTGAAAGGCCGGCAATTTTTCGGCCGACAGAACCCGAGAAGCTTCGGGCTCCAAAAAAGATTTTCAACGTATGATTTTAGACAGTTTTCCCTACATCATCAAGATGCGTTCACTGGGGGGTAAGGTTGTATTATCCCCCTTCGGCCATGACCTCTATATCAGTCCTCCGCTCCTTGCCGAAAAACCAGGCAATGAATATCGAGAAAATATAAAGAACGATCATCGGCGTGGCGAACAACATCAGGTTCGGAATGTCCCCCGTCGGCGAGACGACCGCCGCTACGATCAGTATGACGATCAGCGCGATCTTCCAGCTCCTGATCATCAGCCCCGGCGTGATAAGTCCAATTCTCGCAAGGACATACGCCACCGCGGGCATCTGAAATATGATTCCCATTGCGAGCATTATCAGCGTGATCAGATCGAAATAATCGCTCGCCCTAAGCAATAACCTGAAATCCTCGCCCAGCCCAAGCAGGTATCTCACCGCCGGCGGGAACAAGATGTAATAAGCAAATGCCGCACCCGCCACGAACGCGATGGTCGACAGCAGTATAAAAGGCGTGACATATCTTTTCTCGTGCTGGTAAAGGGCCGGCGAAACAAATCCCCATACCTGCAGCAACAGCAGCGGCATGGCCACGGCGATCGCCGAATAGAGCGACACTGTCACATAGAGCGTAAAGGGCTCCACCGCCGTCGTCACGATCATCCGCTCTTCGCCCCCGCCCTCGTAAACGGCATCGGGGGCGAGATCGGCAGGCAACCGCACTCCTGAGGGAATTACCGCATTTGCCGTGATCAGCGGTTCCGTAGTAAAAAGTCCCGGATTGCCCGCGGCATCGCGCTCAACCACGGCCATTACAGACGTTCCCGGCTGAACCACACTGGCGCCCAGCGTCGTCGACCTGTCAAAAACGTAGCGACCCTCGTCGCCCACCGCCAGGCTCGAGATCGGGAGTATCTTCTCTTCGCCTGTACGGCCCGCGACCGGTAGTTCGCGCCGCTCCGCTTCGGAAAGGGCCTGACGAATCGGAACGCTTAAAAAATCATAGATCTCATCGGAAACGAACCAGCATCCGACAAAGGCGATAACCACAATGATCACAGAGTTTAAGAGCCGTCGACGCAGCTCGTCGAGATGGTCGAGAAACGACATCTCGGCTTCCTCGCCCGACTTTAACCTCTTCTTTCGTGACATTTTTTACTAAGTGTTGGGGCTCCGCTCCGATCAAAGCCAGTTTCGCTTATCAAGCTCAGAAGCTTCTTCGTCTTCGCTCACTTGATCATCAACAACAGGAACTTCGGCCGCCGCGGCCGCTGCTCGCTCCCTGACGCTAGCTATCTCCTCTTCCGACACCTCTCGAATACTCGGTGCTGCAAGGGCATCCGCCGGGGGCGCCTTTATCTTAGCCCTAGCCTCTTCCTCGATCTTTTCGAGCTTCAGTGCCGACGCCTCTTCCTCAAAGTTCACCTCGCGTTCCCAGGTCGTGCGAAATTCGCTTGTCGTGCTGCGTAGGTCGGCCATCACCTTTGCGATCTTACGGGCATACTCCGGCAGCTTTCGGGGGCCCAAAAAAATCAGAGCGATGATCCCGATTAGGATCAGCTCTTGAGTCCCGATCGATTGAAATATAAATGCCGGCACTTAAGTCCCCCCTTTCTTACCTGACCACGATCAACGGCCCGCCCGACTCTTCCACACGCCCGATGACCGCCGCATCCGGTATCTTCCCGACAAACTCCTTGAGCTTCTCGGGCCGCAAACTGATCAGAAGCCCGCCTGCTGTCTGCGGATCAAACAGCGCGCTCTGAATCTCTTTCGAGACGGTCGGCTCGATTCGAACGGTGTCCCCGACGTACGCCCGGTTATTCTTATCGCCCCGCGTCAGCATGCCTTGCGCGATCAGTTCCAGGACGTCGGGCAGCAATGGAACATCTTTAGACACAATATTTAACCGCACTCCGCTAGCCTTAGCCAATTCGAATGCGTGGCCCAAAAGCCCGAAGCCTGTGACATCCGTGCACCCCGTCGCACCCGCCTCGACCATCGCCTCCGATGCCGCCTTCGCCGAGGTCGTCATCGCAGCGATGCACGCCTGGACCGTCGCCTCGCTCGCCACGCCATTCTTAACAGCGGTATTTATCGCACCCGTCCCGATCGGCTTGGTCAGCACTAGAACATCGCCCGGCTGAGCACCGGCATTTGTCACCACTTTACCGGGATGAATTGTCCCTGTCACCGCATAGCCGAACTTCATCTCCTGATCATCCACTGAGTGACCGCCGATGACTACGACGCCCGCTTCATTCAAAGCCTTTTGCCCGCCGAGCAGGATCTTTCCCAGCACCTCCCAGTCGCCCTTTTGCGGATAGCACACCACCGAAAGTGCCGTCAGCGGCCGGCCGCCCATTGCATAGACGTCATTGAGCGAGTTTATCGCCGCGACCCGGCCGTAAGTCTCAGGGTCGTCGGCAACCGGCGTAAAAAATCAACGGTCTGCACTAGCGCCGTGTCGTCCGTAAGGCGAAAGACACCCGCATCGTCCGAGGTATCGAACCCGACGATCACATTCTCGCTCGGTTGTAACGGAAGCTTGCTCAAAACTTGAGCAAGGTCGCCGGGGGCGAGTTTAGCCACTCAACCCGCACAGGAGACCATTTCCGTCAGGCGTTTTGCCATTTGTTGTCGCTCACCTCCTTTAAGAATCTAAGCACTCGCCGATTTGTCCTTGCCCGTAAAGAGATCAAACAAACGGTCAAGGTCCTTCGCGCTATAGTATTCGATCTCGATCTTCCCGGCGTCGCCTTTTGCCGAAGGTCGGATATTTACATTCGTCCCCAGGGCCCTCATCATTTTGGTCTCAGCGTGCC
>DATHVL010000411.1:0-9221 GCA_035461325.1 Pyrinomonadaceae bacterium | reverse complement strand
TGAACGCGGCCGTTAAGCCGCAGCCGCCGGTTCGCGGGACCGTGCGACTTTGGGCGGAGGGCTCCAGTGAAATAAACAACATGCCGCAAGTTAGCTAAGAAAGAATTAACCACAAAACAAGAAAAGAAGAAAAACACAGAGCCTCCGCCAAGGGCGTCGGCGCACGGAATCGAGCAGCTATTGGTTTTCGTCGGGCGGGAGCGTGTCCCGTCAACATACAGGCCGCTCCAACGGAGCTGGGTTTCGGGGGGGGGCCGGCGCTACAGACAGGTCGCTCCTACGGAGCTGGATTTTCGGGGACCCCGGTGCTATAGACAGGCCGCTCCTATGGTGCCAGGACCGATCGGGTTTACCTGGTGAGTGGGATCGGAGGCGTTGTGTGGCCTGCTCTCTACGTTCGATCCTTTCCTTGCTATCGCGTTATCCCGGGTCTATGATTCGAGTATAGACCCAGGAGAAATATTGTAGTGCAAGCCTGACGCCAATTTTCACTTGGCTCAGAAGCATCGGCATTTTTATCCCCCACGGGTTCGGTTCGGGGCGCTCCAATGCGGGAGCGGTAAGTGATCGAACCAAGAACATATACAAGGGAGGTTGATCATATGACCAGAAGATCAAGAGCGTATTTATTATTGATCGTGATCATGGCACTCGCGGCACCTGCGGCAATGGCGCAGATGAGCGCAAAGGAAAAGGCCAGTCAGGTAAAGAAGGCGGGCGAGACGTCGAAAAAGGCTGCAAAGGTGATGGACGAGTTGATGAGGATACCGGCGAGTTCGATCCCGGAATCGCTGCTCAGCAAGGCCAAGGCCATCGCGGTATTTCCGGGCGTTAAAAAGGTCGCATTCGGTATCGGCGGCAGCGGCGGACAAGGATTGATCTCGCGCCGGCTGGCAAGCGGATGGAGCGCACCCGTCGCATTCAAACTTGCCCAGGGAAGCCTCGGGTTTCAGATCGGAGCTTCATCCACGGACTATGTCCTATTGATCATGAACGACGACGGCCTGAGGCATCTGCTCGGGAATAAGTTTGAACTGGGCGGTGAGGCATCTGTCGCCGCCGGGCCAGTGGGCAGGACCGGGGCGGCAACGACCGATGCGGAATTACAAGCAGAGATATTGAGCTATTCGCGGAGCAAGGGACTTTTTGCCGGCATCTCGCTGAAGGGCGGCGCGATCAGCCCGGACAATGACCGCAACATGGCACTCTACGGCTTTGAAGCGAAGGAACTTCTAACGGGCGATAACAAGATCGCGATCGCAAATATTCCCGCAGCGACAAGGACGTTCCATCAGTCGATCACTCGCGCCGCCAAGTGATCCGGAACGATTACCAGACAATGAAGCCCGGGCGTTCGATCGTCCGGGCTTTAGTGTTGGCGGAGATCGAGAGGTCCCGGCAAGATCTACCACCCGGCCCTAAAGGGCCACCCCCCTATGCAGGAGGGGAGCTTCTCGGCACGGCTATTGCAATCTGGCTGAGCGGTGTATCGTGTGCATACATTAAAGGAGGAAAAGGAGAATGGCAGCAAAAAAAGGTTCGAGTAAGAAAGGGTTAGTGCAAAAGGCAAAGGATGCAGCAAGCGATGTGCTCAGTGCTGCGGCGGCAAGTGCAGGCGAAGTCGTCGCAAGCGCCGCCGCCGGAGCTGCGGCCGGAGCGCTGCATGGTGCCGGAGAGGCAATGATCTCTGAAGGTGAAGTTGCGACCGCAACCTCAGCGAAACGTATGCCTTCATCGGGTAGTAAAGCCGGTTCGACTTCGTCAAAGTCATCGGGTGCGAAGTCAAGGTCGTCGTCGAGGTCCGGGGGTACGGGGTCAAAGTCTACGTCGAAATCGGGCACGAGCAGATCGAGCGGAACGAAGAAATCGACAACTTCGACGAAGAGTTCGAACACGGGCGCGAAAAAGAAGACGAGCTCATCGACATCTAAGTCGACCAGCGGCGGAGCAAAGAAATCTTCGACTGCGAAAAAATCCACCGGGACCAAGAGCGGAAGTTCAAGCACGAAGAAATCGGCTACCTCGAAGTCGTCGAGCGGTACAAAGTCAGGTGCGAAAAGAGCGGCGTCGAGCACTGCCAAGAAATCGACCGCGTCCAAGTCCGGTGCAAAGAAGCCTGCTGCGAGCACGGCTAAGAAGTCGACCGCCTCGAAGTCAGGATCGTCGGGCGGCACTAAGAAATCATCCGCGTCCAAGTCGACTTCATCGAAGAAGGGAACGAGCAAAAAATAATCATGGCGAACACACGAGAGCAATCGATCGCAAAACTAACCGAGCTTACTGAGGGCATCGACTTTTGTATGCTGACGACCATAGATGGGGGCCAGCTTCGCAGCCGTCCGATGTCCACGCAGGAATTTGACCCGCAAGGGAATCTCTGGTTCTTTACGAGTGAAGATACGCACAAGGTAGAAGAGATCGAAAAGGACAACCGCGTTAACGTAGCTTACTCACAGCCGGACGACGACACGTTCGTTTCGGTTTCGGGGCGGGCCACCGTTAGCAAAGACCGGGCGAAGATCGAAGAGCTATGGAGCCCCGTGCTGAAAGCCTGGTTTCCCGAGGGGCTCGATGACCCGAAGCTGTGCCTGCTCAAGATCGATGTAGAGAGCGCAGAGTATTGGGAGGCCGAATCGGGCAAGCTTGTCGAGCTTGCCGGATTTGTGAAAGCTCTTGTGACGGGAAGCTCGGCCGACTGGGGCGCGAACGAAAAGATCGATCTATAGGGATAACGGCACGCGGGTTGCTATAGAACGAGCGGGGCCCGCCATGTGCATCGTAAACATACGGAGAGCGTGGCCGCAAAACAATTTTCACACCACACCGTGCGGGGGAGCCGATAGGTCGGCTCCCCTTATTAATACATCCCAAACCTTGCCTTTTTCATCTGAATATCGGAAACTAACGTTCCTCACAATTTGGGGGCGACAGGCTTCGACAGGGGCTTGTATAGATCTTTGAGTGCACGTCGGGCTTTTTGTAGGTGAGCTCGTTAAAAAAACTTGCAAAACACAGATGCTAATCAAGAATTAGCTCTCGCTGCCTAATTAACTTTAGCTACAGCGATGTCCCGCGGGAAGTTCGCCTGATGCGACCCGTTGAGGCATAACACAGTTCAGGCTCGGATGCGTTCTCCACTTGCGGACGCATCTTAAATGTAAGCCGGGTTAGCTGCGGACGAGGTCTTGTCGGTTCATCTGCTTGACCGCGGCGAAATTTAAGTGAACCGACTAAGCGTGTAGATCTCACTGGTCGCAACCTTTGGATGCGGGTTCGATTCCCGCCGCCTCCACCAATCTTTTAGAAACCAGTAGTCAGAAATCAGAAGTCAGTAGGCCCGGCCGAACGCGGTAACGATTCCGCTATCGGCCGGGTTTTCTCATATAATCGTTAGCCTATGTCGTTCTTCCGGACAGCTTTGGTGCGATTGGGGGCGGCTGTCGCCGTTATCGTCGTAGCGGCGCTTCACACACATACACAGATCACGCGGGCCGGGCTGGAGGAGATGCTGCGTCAAGAAGCAGGGTTTACGCAGCAGCATTTCGAGCGCTTGAACGCGGGCGAGGTGGTCGTGGTTCCGCAATCGGGGAGCTCCAAGCAGGTGATCAGCGTATGCGGGATCGTTAGAATAAAGCGCGCACCCGAACTTTCTTTAGCGCAGTTTCGTGAGAGCCTTTCGCAACGCGGAAATAAAGCGAGGACGAGCGGCGGTATATTTTCCACACCGCCGACGGCTGCCGATCTTGGGTCGATGCAGCTCAGCGATAAGGATCTCGCCGATCTCAGGGAATGCCGCATCGGCGATTGTAATCTAGGCTTGAGGGCAAGTGCGATCGAGCGATTCCGGACCGAGGTCGATTGGAGTTCGCCCGATCCCCGCAGGCAGGCAGAGCAGTTGATGCGAGACGTTCTGGCGGGATATGCGGCGGATTATCAATCGGGTGGTGACGAGGCGCTCGGCAGATTTGATAACCGAAAGGAGGCACCGGCGCTCGCCGCGATCCATCGTTCGATATTGAACGAAACGCTGCTGTTGAGGGATCTCGCGCCCGACCTTTTCGAGCATTTGACCGATTTTCCAAAGAGCGGCCGCTCGGATATCGAGGACGAACTTGGGTGGGCCACTGTAGAGTTCGGGCTAAAGCCGATGGTCGTTCTGACACATTCTGCGATCTTTAGTTCGTCCGCACCCGACGGGGCCCGGTATGCTATTGCCGCCAAGCAGTTCTACGCAAATCATTACCTCGATTCCTCACTCGCGGTGACCTACCTGATCCGGGTGGCGGGCGATGAGGGTGCCGAAATGTATGTGCTTTTCACCGACCGCTCACGCTCGAATACGCTTCGCGGTGTGCTCGGAAGCATCGCCCGGGACCTGGTCGAGAAGGAGGCAGTTGATCGCGTGGAGAAAATGCTCGATACAGTGCATCTGAACATTTTGGCTGAGGAATA
The DNA here is from genome assembly GCA_035461325.1 of Pyrinomonadaceae bacterium. Classification (GTDB taxonomy): domain Bacteria; phylum Acidobacteriota; class Blastocatellia; order Pyrinomonadales; family Pyrinomonadaceae; genus OLB17. The sequence goes on along the minus strand of DATHVL010000411.1, from coordinate 4,769 downwards.
TCGCCGGTCAAACCCCGAGGCGGCTGCCGGATCGTCGACGCAGGGATCGGCTATCGACATCTTTCGGCGGCCTTGGGTTCTGGCCATGCTGCTCGCGGGGATCGCGGCACTCGCGGCACTACTCTACTTCCGCAAACGAAAACAATAAAAAGGGACGGCCGGAGCCGCCCCTCATGCATGCCGCTAGTGCGATGCACTAAGGATTTGCCCTTATCTCGAGATCGACAATATCCTCGTTGACCATTATCGCAACTGCTTGGAAAGTGTAGCCCTTCCTTGAAGCGGTAACGATGTATGTGTGTCCAGCTTCGACGGGCGGGAATGTGAATTGACCGAAGTTGTTAGACGTGGTCGATACACTTTCGCCTTCGGCACTGGTGAGAACCAGGCTCACCCCGGAGATCGGTTGGCCGTTGGACGTTAAAACCGTGCCCCCGACAGTAACATCCGCCGGCGTTGGCCCTGTGGTTCCGCAGACGATCATCGTTGTCGCCGATGCGATCACCGCGTTCATCATGGTGCCGCCGCTGCTGATATTTACGTGGATCGCGTTAACGGTCAGTTCGCTTACATCGGAGGTCTGCTCATTGATGGTGATCGTCCCCGCTCCGTTCGGAAGCACGACGACCTGATTGGGCTGGCCGGCAACGGTCACGGGAACCGGATTGCCGGATGGGTCCGTGATCGTAAGGCCCTGGATGACCGAGTTGCCGTTGCACTCGGCGTCGAACTCGCCCGGACAGCAAATACACTGAGCGTTTGCCGTGACCGAGGTCGCGGTGATCACATAGCCGCCAGCGGAAACCGTAACGTTGTTGACGGTCGATGAAGACTGAGCAGCGTTGCCCGTACCCGATGTCGAGGACATGATCATCCCGGTGGTAATGCCGGGCAGCGACGACCGCGGCGTGGTCATGATGATGGACCCGCCGGCTGAGGGGAGTTCACCCGTGTCGCCGGCTCGCATCGTCGTGTCGCCGTAAAGAATAACGCCTGTTGCGCGGCCCCCATAGGTCCGAGACTGACCGGAGACCACCGAAACGGCGGTGAGAAACAGCATCATCGTGATGCCGAAAAATACAACAATCCTTCCCTTGTTCATTACCTTGTACTCCTTTTATACAAATGTGTTACGAAATCAAACGAAATTGACTTTCAAAGAGCGTGGGTGCAAAAATCGTACCATTTGACCTGGGAACGACAGGAGCGCGCGAGAAAACGGGTCATTCGGACCCGTCCACTCACCTTTTGCTGAATTAAACTAAAGGCTCGGGTTTATTTCTATCGTTCCAAGTTCGTCGTCCGCGACAAAGATGTGCGGAGCAAACGTATGGAGTCGGTGCGATGCCGAGATCACGGCGCTTCCGCCCGCAGGAACGCCTTCGAATCTGAAATATCCGAAGCCGTTAGATATGGCTCTGAGCGGCGCACGGTTCGCCATCGTAAGCGTAATTCGGACATTAGCGATCCCTATACCGTCAGCCCGGGCCGCTCGGCCTATGACCGTGATGACGGCTGATGTAGGAGCCAAGGTGATAACAAATGTTTCACCCGATACAGCTGTCGGAGCATCGCGGCCGGTTTCTGAGATGCGGACCTTTGCTTCCGTCGTCGATACTAGCGGTACGTTCCACCAGAACGATCCGGCGTTTTCGACGTCGGCCGCGATCAAGGTGTCGTAGGTAGCCCCGCCGTTAGTAGAAAGTTCGATCAGGACTCGGCTGTTGTAATCGCCCCGGTTTTGCCAGATTATCTCGTGCCCTGTGCCGTTGATGACGTGGCCGCCGCTCGGCAGTACATTAGTGATGGTCGGATTTACTGAGTCCCAGAGGCCGGAGTAAAGCAAAAGGTTGGGGGAGCCGGCGCCGGGATTTGTGACGAGTCCGGGAGTAGCATTTAGCAGAACGGTCTCGGTAACAACTGTCGGACTTAGCGACGTCGTATCTTGCAACAACAAAGCGGCAACCCCGGCAACGTGGGGTGCCGCCATAGAGGTGCCGGTCTTTAGGGCAGTCGCGGTATCGCTCGAGATGCCCGCTGCAGTGATACCGGCGCCGGGAGCGAAGATATCCACACAGGGCCCCCAATTAGAAGCGGACAAGCGGGTGTCCGTGCTAACAGTTGCCCCAACCGTGATAGCGGCAGACGCCCGTCCCGGAGAGTAGTTGCATGCGTCGGCACCATGGTTGGCGGCTGCAATAACGTATGTGACTCCGGAGGCTACCGATGCGTTGACCGCATCGTCGAGTATTGAAAGAGCAGTGTTCGTGGTAAGGCTGATATTGACCACTGCAGGGTCGATGCGATTGAGAGTTATCCACTCGATGGCGTTGAAGAGATCCGAAACGGAGCCCGAGCCTGAGCAGTTGAGAACTCGGACGGAGTGAAGCGTCACGCCCTTTGCGACGCCGTACTCCGCTCCGCCGATCGTCCCGGCGACGTGGGTTCCATGGCCGAAGCAGTCGTTGCCGTTCTGGCCGTCGCCGATCGAGTCCCATGCGAAGCGGACGCGGCCGCCGAACTCAGAGTGCGAATATCTGATCCCGCTGTCGACGACATATGCGTTCACGCCCGCGCCGGTCGCGTCGTAGTTGTAGTTGCCTTTGAGCGGGAGGTGACGCTGATCGAGCCGGTCGAGTCCCCAGGTTGCCGGGCTTTGAGTGCCGGCGGCATAAATGGGAATGTCATCGACGATCGCTTTTACGCGGGGATCGGTCTTGAGAATGCGTGCCGCCTCGGGCGACATACGTCCGGAAAAACCACGGATGGTCGCCGAATAAACCGAATCGACACTGGCACCGTAGGTGGCAGCGATGCTGACGGCGTCGGCCTGCGCGGAGCCCGAAAGGAGTTCGTTCGCGTCGTTATCGAAAACGACGATATAGCGACGGTACTCGGGTGCCTTATCTAACCGTTGTGCAAAGCCGTGGAAAGAGAAAACTGTGAATAGCAGTGCGACGAGGGTAAGAGTGCTAAAGTTGGGGCGTTTCATAATCAAGAGTGGGCGGGTCTCGAATCGAGGGACAGACACGCCTGTCCTGCTAAGGGCAAAGGCCGAGCCAAAGTGCCAAACTTGTTTAACTTGCGTTTTCACACCACTTGACGGCGTCGAAGGCCGCGGGTTCAGGCGCGATCGGGTCATAAGTGGCCAAAATTTGCGGGGCATTTCGCCCCAGATGAGGGAACCGGGATGTATACCGTCGGCGGTTTCTGTTTCGAGCGTGTTCGTGGCAGAATCAAGCTTTTGCGAATGGCGAATAAATCAGACAATTTGCCCGACCGGCGGAGGCCGATCGGCATTTTTGATTCCGGCGTGGGGGGCCTGACCGTTTACCGGGCGCTGCACGACCGGCTGCCGAATGAGCGTTTTGTTTATCTGGGCGATACTGCCCGGGTGCCTTACGGAACGAAATCGCTGGCGACGGTGGAGCGGTATGCGCTGGAAAATTCTGAATTCTTGGCGCGCATGGGCGTTAAAGTTTTAGTCGTGGCGTGTAACACGGCGTCGGCCCTGGCACTGCCGGCGATCCGAGAACGCATTGGGATCGACGTCGTCGGCGTGATCGGCCCGGGGGGTCGCCGTGCAGTTGAATTATCAGAGAGAAAGCCAGCCCGCATCGGGGTGATCGCCACGGAAGCCACGATCGCGAGCAACGCATATCGCGACGCTATCCACCGAGCTGATCCGGGTGCCGAGGTTTTCCAAGCGGCGTGTCCGCTGTTTGTCCCGCTTGCCGAAGAGGGGTGGACGGACGAGCCGGAGACGGTCTCGATCGCCGAGCGATACCTCAAAGAGATGCGGGATCATCAGCCGGAGACGCTTGTGCTGGGGTGCACGCATTATCCGATCCTCAGGGAGGTCATTCAGCAAACTGTCGGCGCGGATGTTAAGCTAATTGATTCCGGCGAGGCGACGGCCGAAGAGGTATTTGAGCTGCTGCGAGATCGCGGGCTTGAAAATGACGAGACGGTTTCGGGCGACCGCGGCCTGTGCGATGACTTGGATCATTTTTATGTGACCGACGCCGCGGAACGCTTTGCGAGGGTCGCGGAGCGGTTCCTGGGCACTCCCCCATCGGTGCTTGAGGCCGTCGAGGTTCCCAATTTGCGATAGCCCACCGGTAAGAAATATGACCTACCAACGACCAGACAACCGCGCGCTCGACGAGATCCGCGCGACACGAATCACTCCCAACATCTCACCCTATGCCGAAGGCTCGGCGCTGATCGAGGTCGGCGGCACGAAGGTGATCTGCACGGCTTCCGTCGAGGACCGCGTGCCGATGTTTCTGCGAAACAAGGGGGTCGGCTGGGTTACGGCGGAGTACGCGATGCTCCCACGGGCAACAAACACACGCACGCAACGCGAGACAATGCGCCCCTCGGGCCGTACGCAGGAAATACAGCGGTTGATCGGCAGGAGCCTGCGGGCGGTTGTAGACACAAAGCTCTTGGGCGAGCGGCAGATCTTTATCGACTGTGACGTGATCCAGGCCGATGGCGGTACGCGCTGTGCCTCGATAACGGGCGGATATGTTGCATTGGCGATCGCGTGCAGGCGCCTGCTCAGGCAGAACGTGGTCAAACAGAACCCGCTAGTTAGCGAGGTGGCGGCGGTCAGCGTCGGGGTTATCGAAGGGACGTCGATCCTGGATCTTGCCTACGCAGAGGACTCGGTGGCGGACGTCGATATGAACATCGTTTGCACGGGCGCGGGCAAATTCATCGAGCTGCAGGGAACGGCGGAGCGAGAACCCTTTACCCGTGAG
>DATHVL010000410.1:0-2901 GCA_035461325.1 Pyrinomonadaceae bacterium | reverse complement strand
CCGCCACCGGCCGGTATGAGGATTATCTCACCGCAGAATTAGTACCGTTCGTAGATGAAAGTTTTCGTACTCGGCCCGATCGCGATGCGCGTGCGGTCATGGGCAAATCCTCAGGAGGGTATGGAGCCCTGATAATGGGGCTGCGGCACGCAGATATCTTCGGTTTGGTCTGCTCGACCAGTGGCGATGCCTATTTCGAATTCTGCTACCCGAACGATTTCCCCGCTGCGTTCCGTGCGATCAAGGGCGACCCGGCCGGTTACATGAAACGCCTGTGGGCAGAGGAGCGAAAGCCCAAGGACTTTCACCAGGCCCTCAACACCATCGGTATGGCCGCCTGCTATTCGTCCGACGGGGCCAGAATCGATATGCCGTTCGACCTCGAAACAGGCGAGATCCGCGAAGATGTCTGGTCACGCTGGCTCGAACACGACCCCGTCCGCCTTGTGGAAAAACATGTGGAAAACTTGAAGGGCTTGAACCTGCTTTTCATCGATGCGGGAACCAAAGATGAGTTCAACCTCGATATCGGTGCTCGGGTGCTGAGCCGCAAGTTAACACAGCACGGCGTCGATCACCTCCACGAAGAATTCGACGACGGGCATTTTAATATTTCATACCGGTATGATCGGTCATTGGAGCTTATTTCTGAACGGCTACCGCGATGACGATTGAACCCGCTCGACCTCGCGTCCCATCCGCCCGGTGAGCATATACCAGATCATCTTGTAATCGGAGATAAAGGACCAAAATGGATACTTAAATGTCGCCGGCCGGTTCTTTTCGACCACGAAATGCGCGAACCAGGCAAAGGCATAGCCAACGACGAGCGATATCGGGAAGTAGTACCAAGTTCCCTGCCAAATAAACCACACGAGCAGAACCAAACCCAAGGAAGTTCCAATGAAATGCAGCGCACGCGTCGCGGGCTTTGAGTGCTCCTGCACATAGAAATCCCAAAATTCCGAATAGGCCTTCATTTGCTACATTCCCCGGGCGATGTCGGCCACGAGCGCTCCGATCAGTATTCCTACAAAACTTATCGTCCCGCCGACAACAACAAAGAGCGGCACAAAGATCGCTAACGATAATGCGGCTCCAAAGCCTTTCCGCGACATAAGAAAGTGAACGCCGCCCGCGGCAGCTAGGGCAGTACCTGCCGAGGCTGCCAGTACGATCAGTAAAAACGCCCCGATGCCCCAATTTGCATCGCTCTCATGAAAACCGTTCAACGCCAATAGAAGAAAAAAGAGGCACGCCGCCGCGATCACGAGATTCACGGCAAAAGTAATGACAAAGGCGACAACCTTGGGCAGCATTGCCGCCTATATTACCGCCGGTGCGGGAGCGAAATCAATCGCCCTCGGCCAGCGCCTTAAGCCGCGCATTTCGCGCCGTGATAACTGAACGCAGGCGAGCCGCCGCGATACCGTCGAATAGGCGGCCAAGCGGGCCCACCGGCAGAGTCCAGGTGACGGTATCGATCATCAGCGTGCCTTTGCCGGCCGCGCGGAACTCGTGGCGATGGCGGAACTCGCGAAAGATCCCATTACGTAGCTCATCGGTCACAAAATTCGGCGGGTCAAATTCCGTCACCTCGAGTTCGAGCAACGTCCGCATTCCCACGAAACGGCTCTCGAACCGGACGATCTGACCTATTGCCAATTCGCCTTCGTGGTCAACGGTCGTTTCCGGATGAAGCCGCGGATCGCGCAAGATTGCGAAGCACCTTTCCGGTGCTGCGGCGATGTCGGTCTCAAGAACGAATGTCGGCATTAGGGCTACTTGACCACGACCACCTCAACATCGCCGGTCCGTTTCAGAACGTTGATGCTCACATCGCCTTCGCGGTGAAGGTTCGCTTCGAGATCGATCGTGGCATCGCCGACCCGAAGACCGCGGATCGAAACGTTGCCGAGAGTGGGCGGCAGCGAAGGGCTATTGAAAGTGATCTTTTGCTCGCCGCCGAGTACACTCATCCCGAGACAGGCGGACAATAGTTGGAACACAGCGCCCGATGCCCACGCCTGAGGGGCACAGGCGACGGGATATAGAATGGGCGCCTCGCCCGGCCGCCGCTCAAAGCCGCAAAAGAGTTCCGGCAACCGATGGAGATCGAAAAAGACGCTCGCGTCCAACAGGCCGTTGAGTATCATCGCCGGCTCCTCCGACATGCCGTATCTTCCAAAGCCGGCCGCGATCAGCGAATTATCATGAGGCCAAATAGAACCATTGTGATAGGACATCGGGTTGTACCGGGCCTGGCCCTCGGCGACGGTGCGGATGCCCCAGCCCGAGAACGAATCGCTCGCGGTAAGGGTCTTTGCAACCAACTTCGCCCGCTCGGGCGAGGCAATCCCGGCGTAAAGACAGTGACCCGCGTTCGATGACCGCACCTTGACCTGGTTTTTATTTCCGTCGAGCGCTATCGCGTAGGTCGAAAGCTCGTCGGACCAGAACGAGTCTTCGAACTTGGCTCGCAAATCTTCGGCCTCGGCTTCGAGGGTTTGTGCGAGTTTATGCTCACCAAGCGCTGCGGCCATTTTTGCTGCGGATTGCTTACCGGCATAAACGTATCCCTGCACCTCGCACAGCGCGATGGGCGGCTCGGCGAACTCGCCGTTCGCGTGAAATATCGAATCGTGCGAATCTTTCCATCCCTGCTGGGTAAGTCCGTGGTGGGAACGGCGGATGTACTCGACAAACCCGTCGCCGTCGATATCGCCATAGTTGTCGATCCACTCCAGCGCTCGCAGGACATTCGGCCAGATCGTCCGTGCAAACTCGAGGTCCCCGGTCCTTTCAAAATATTCCCCCGCCAAAAAGACAAAGAGTGGGGTGGCATCTATAGTGCCGTAGTATCGGCGAAAGGGAACCTCTCCGGTCGCGGCCATTTCGCAG
>DATHVL010000409.1:0-5860 GCA_035461325.1 Pyrinomonadaceae bacterium | reverse complement strand
TATAGCTTGTTCCCACTGCTTTTTATAGCGGCCCTCATATGGGCAGCGATAATCGCGTGGAACGAGCGGAGATTCGAGTGGCCGCCTATCGCCTACACCGCGGGCGGAATGGTGCTTGGCAACATTATAAATCCGTATTTTCCGAATAATCTCAGGCTCTTTTATGAACACGCGGTGACAAAGATCAAGGTCGGCAGCGATTTTGCAGTTTCTGTCGGGGGCGAGTGGTACCCCTATTCCGGTATGGATCTGCTGACAAATTTCCCCGTTGCGCTGCTGGCGATGCTGATCGGGTACATCCTTTTCGTGCCGCGTACGGCCAAGCTGCCGGAAAAAGCCACTTTTCTGCTGATGTTCGTCACGCTTCTGCTCGCGGCACAGTTCCGTTCAAAGCGGTTCGCGGAATACTTTCCGCCGTTTGCTGTCCTGTTTGCCGCGTTTAGCTGGCAGGCATTCACCCGGTGGCAGCCTGTTGAGCTGCCCGAAAATTTCAAGCGGGATATCGAGCCGTTCCTGGATGCTGTGCCTGAGCATCATCGACCCGCCGAGTCACCGGTCAAACAGGCGTTTGCATGGACGGTCGGTGCTCTGCTGATAATCTTCTTTCTAATTACGATGGTCGGCTTACAGCCGCTCGGTATCGACCATCCGGGTCTGATGACCACCATCGCGAATAATGAGCGCAACGACCGTTACAGCCGTGCAATGGAGTGGGCGACCGGAACCGACGCGCATGGCCGTGAAAACATACCGGCGGGCGAACGCATTTTTAACGGCAACTGGGATGACTTTCCGAAACTCTTTTTTCATAACCAGAAGCACAGCTACGTTTTCGGGCTGGATCCTAATTACCTTTACTCCCAAGATCCGGATCTTTACCGGCTGCTGACCGAGATCACCTCGGGCAAGGCGGATGACGCCGCCCCGCAGATAAGGGAACGATTCGGTGCAAATTACGTATTTGTTGATGCGAAAGAAAATGAGACGATGATCGCGAAGATGCTGGACAGCGGATGGGGCGACATCGTCTATGAAGATGATGAGGCTAGAATTTTGAAGATCCGGCCGTTCCGCGGGGCCGCACCTGAAGTAACAGATGAGCCTGAAACGGAAGAGGAAAAAAGGCGGCTCGATATGGAGGAGCAGAGAACCGCGGCGAACAATGTGAACGAAACTCTTCCGGATGAACAAGAGGATTGACGTATGAGCCGATGGCCCTTGATCGTGTTGAGTGTGGTATTAGCGGCGGCCGCGGCTGGGTGCGGCCCGAATCCCAGAATAATGAATTCTGCCGCAGAGCCGACCCCTGATTTTACCCCATCTAACAGTGCGCCGCTAAGCGGTTTTGAAGCTGACATTGAATCGATGCGTACGGCCGAGTTCCAATCGATATACGTCTTTCGCCGAAAGGACGGAGCCCCGCTCGACGGCGAAGACCGTAGCTTTATCAACGAGATGAAGACGCCCGAGGTGAACCGCGTCAGAGTCTCCGACGAAGGTAAGGCTGTCATCTTTGGGATGAATTTCGCCATGCCGGAGGAGAACCTTCGTAAGCTCGGCGAACGATTCGCTTTTGAGGACTTTTCCCCGAAACCCGTAACGAATTCTCCGTCCCCTTCGCCGTCTGTATGAGCGAAAAGAGCCAGGAACCGATCCCGCCTGAACAGCCCGGTGAACCCGCTGAGCCTCTCGAGGATGCGGTCGCGGCCGTGGCAGCCGGGGGGTATGACCTGTCACGCGGGATCGTTTTGACGCTGCTTTTGATCGTGGTAGCTGCGATAACGGCGGGCGTTATACTCTCACTTTCGTACTTTTTCTTTCTGCTTGCGCTTTCGGTGTTTCTTGCCTACCTGCTCGTGCCGGTGGTGCGCGTGATCCGCAGCCCGTTCCGAGACACGCGTGCGGAAGCACTTATGCCGCGGTGGCTGGCGATCGTCATCTCATACATGCTCGTGTTCTCGGCGGCCGGAGTTTTTATCGCCTATATCACGCCGCCGGTCGTCGAACAGGGAAAGGAGTTCGGCGCTAGCTTGCCGGAATATGCGGAAGGCTTTCGGCGCTCGTACAACGATCTGAACAGGCGCTTTGACCGGCTCCGCATGCCGGAAGAAATGCAGGCCGCGATCAACGACCAAGCGGTCGTTTTCGGCCAATATATCACGGCGGCATTCGGGAGTTTCCTGATCTATTCGCTTACCTATTTGCCCTTTCTGGTGATCGTTCCTTTCCTGACGTTTTTCTTCTTGAAAGATGCGGAGTTGATCCGCTCGGCAATGCTCAAACTCTTTCCGCCCGGCCGCCTGCGGACGCGGGCCGAAGCCGTGCTGCGCGACGTTAACACGACGATCGCCGCGTACACACGGGCGCAGCTGTTTTCGTGCCTGCTGATAGGTGCGATCTGCACGATCGGGTTCAATATGATCGGGCTGCGTTATGCGCTTTTGTTGGGGATCCTGGCCGGTATCTTTGAGTTTGTGCCGCTTCTCGGCCCGATCACGATCGGGCTTATCGCGACAAGTGTCGGTGCCTTTGGCGATAACCCGCGACGGGGTTTATACACACTGATCTTTCTGATCGCGCTGCGGATATTTCACGATTACGTCACCTACCCGCGGATCGTCGGCACCGGGATTCAGCTGCACCCTCTTCTGATAATTTTGTCGGTGATAGCGGGTGAGCAGATCGCGGGGATCCCCGGCGTCTTCGTTGCCGTACCGGTCGTGGCGATATTCGCTGTGGTCTATCGGCACGTGCTGGAGCATCACTCCGCGTCTACGCCGGAAGCGATCGAGGAAGAGGAGCAGTTTTGATCTATGTCGTTCTACATTTGGATCACCTTGTTTTTCTTTATTTTGCTCGCGCTTTCATTGCTGGTATATGTACTGGTCGTGCGGGCATTTTATTGGGGTGACAAAAAGGAGCCGCCTAAGAAGAAGCGGTGATCAGGCGGCGAAAACTTTCACTATCATCAATTTCGATCTCGGCCCGGGCCACCAGGCACGGCATTGAGAATTGCATCCCGTCGAGCTTGACCGCGTCTTTTCCTGTTGTCACAAGGCACTCCGCTTCCGTTGCGGCCATCTCTATTTCGTTGATATCGCTCTGCCGATAGCGGTGATGGTCGCGAAACGCGCGGATCCCCTTGACGTCCAAGCCTTCGCTGACGAGTTGCCGCTCGAACTGACCCGGGTTCCCGAGACCGCAGAATGCGAATGCGTTTAACGGCCTCGCGGCGTCGAGGCCGTCGAGTCGGGTGAAATTCGCGATGCGATTCCGGGCAGTGAAAACCTTTGCGAGGGGGGCGAGTTCCCGAACGCGTTTTTTGGTTTCGCTTGTATCGGCTAGATCGGAACGAGTAATGATGACCGCGTTCGCGCGCTTTAATCCCTCAAGCGGTTCCCGAAGCCGGCCGGCCGGCAGAAGGGTCTCCCCGCCGAAGGGATCCGTCGCATCCATGCAGACGATATCGACATCGCGCACGGCCCGCCGATGCTGAAACGCGTCATCGAGCACAAACGCCGTCGCCGAAAGCTCTTTGAGTGCCCACGCAGCGGCGGCAACGCGGTCAGGATCGGCTACCACTGCGGCTTTGTGCAATAGATTGTGTGCAAGCTCGACCGGTTCGTCACCGCCGGTCGCGGCGTCCACGAGCACCTGTGAGCCATCGGACACCAGAACCCTTTTCCCCGCGTCACGCCGCCCATAGCCTCGGGTCAAAATGCACGGCCTTTCACCCGCCGCGGCCAGCAACTCGGCGACCAGAGCGACCACAGGCGTTTTTCCGGTTCCGCCCGTTGTGATGTTGCCGACGCTGATCGTCCGTGCACCGAGGCTGTGCGCGCGAAATGATCCGCGATCGTACATTGCGTTCCTGGCACTCATCACGCGGCCATAAAGGCCGCCCAGCGGTTTAAGAGCTTTGATCAAAATTTATGTTCTGCCGTTGTCGCCAAGAAAATTTTTGAGCAATGTCTTGCCGTGTTCTGTCAAGATCGATTCCGGGTGAAATTGAACCCCCTCGACCTTCAATTCCCGATGCCGCAATCCCATGATCAGGCCGTCCTCGGTTTCGGCGGAGATCTCGAGGTCGCCGGGCAGCGAGTCCCGCTCGACGATCAGAGAATGATAACGTCCGGCGGAGAAGTCCTGCGGAATGCCGGCGAATATCGACTTACCGTCGTGTTTTACCGCGACCGCTTTTCCGTGGACCGGCTCGGGCCCGCGGACGACCTTGCCTCCGTAAAACTGCCCGATCGCTTGATGGCCGAGGCACACGCCCAGTATGGGGATCCTTCCGGCGAACCGCTCGATCGCGCCGAGCGAAATACCTGCGCCGTCGGGCCTTCCCGGGCCAGGTGAGATAAGAATATTATCTGGCCGGATATCAGCCTCGACCTCATCGACGGTCACCTCATCGTTACGCACGACCCGCATCTCTGCACCCAACTCGCCGAGGTACTGAACGAGATTGTAGGTAAATGAATCGTAATTATCGATAACTAACAACATCGCTTTGCCCAAATTAAATTTCTCACTCTTGCCCGGTAATCACAAGACGGCGGGCCGTTGAAATTTTCATTTACATATCGCGAATGCCGCGTTACTATTTATCGCATTACCCGAGGCCCACTATGAAAGCTCAAATAACCGCCTGCATTATTTCGCTGTTTTTTATCGTCAACAGCCTTGCCCAAACACCTGCGTCGGCGACGCCTGCCCCCGACGAGGAAGAGCGGGAAAAAGTGGCCCTTGCCCTGTTGCGCGAAACGCTTTCTGACGTGGCAAATTTGCGAACCTTGGAAAACCGCATCAGTTTCACTGCCGAGCTCGCGGCACTGATGTGGTATCGGGACCGCAAAGAGGGACGCGCGCTTTTCGGATCGGCCGTCGGCGACTTCCAGGCACTGCTTATTCGTTATGACCAGCAGATGAATGCGTTGGGCCCGGCCGACAAAGATGAACCTTTCGCCGGTATGCTCTTTGGCGACCCTTCGGACCGTTCCCGCCTCATGGCCAAGTTCCAGATGGCGCTGATGGTCCGGCAGCAGATCGCACTCAGTATTGCCGAGCACGAGCCCGAGCTTGCCTACAATTTCTTCCACGACACGACGTCATCGATCACGAACGAACAATTGCGCAAGCAGGTCGAGGCAAGCAACGTCGGCAGCGAGCTGCGTTTGATCGCGGCCATAGCGGCTCGAGATGCAGCTCGCGCGGCTGAACTTGTTGCCCGTTCACTCGACCGCGGCATCAACCCGGCTCAAATCCAAGTGCTGCAGCAAATTCACAGCAGCGATCCCGAAAAGGGAAAGGAACTGGGAGCGACAATGCTTTCGAAGATCAAGTCCGCTAACCCGGAGGAGCTCGAGCTCTGGACGCTTAACTCGCTGATCGAAGCGGGTGCTTCGACGCTCAAGACTTCAAAGGCCGAGGGCGGAAAACCCCCGATCTATACGGAAGGCGAGATCCGCGAGATCGCCGAAATATTGGCCGATGCTGCAAATAGCAAGGAAGCCGATGAATACGGTGCGATGGAGGCACACATTCGAGCGATCGAGCCGTACCACCCTGGGCGGGCCGCTCAGCTGCGTATAAAATTCAAAACGAAGTCCGGCGAGAGCGGTGCGTTCACCTCCGGCATGACCACCATGGTCGGACCCCCGCCACCGATGCCCAAGCCGCCCCCCGGACCGAGTTCGGGTTCAGGATTCGGCTCCGGAGCGGGGCCGGATAGCGAAGAGGTAGACGCGGAGGCAGAATTGATGCGATCAGTGGCGAGGCTCCAGTCCGGCGAGCTTCCCAAAGAAGAGCGCCAACGGATCCTGAAAGAAGCCCGTGCAATGGTGAACAAAGCGAATTC
>DATHVL010000408.1:0-4426 GCA_035461325.1 Pyrinomonadaceae bacterium | reverse complement strand
TGCCCCAAGCCCGCAAGCTCACGCTTAAACGCGAGCAGCGATTCGTTCTTTTTATCCGGATCGTGGCTTCCCGTTATCAGGAGGCAGCCGCCGAAAAGCACATCGCCCGCCAGCGAAACGCACATATCCGCTCCGGCGGTCGAGCTCTCCGTTAGCTCCTCGACCAACCGTGCCGACATCTCGCGCGGGAACGCCGCCGTCAGACTCTTACGCAATTCGCCCGAAACTCCAAGAGCGTCCGCCACCGTCCCCGGCAGCCCGTTACGCTCGGCGCCTTCCGGCGACCTGCCGGGATCACCCGCCGCCAGCACCGAGACGCGGCCGATCTTATTGGCCGACAGCCAAGTAGATAGCTTCCGTGCCTCGGCAAGGTCCTTGACCACCACCGCCTGAAGGTGCTGCCCAAATGCACTCTCGACCGCCCTTTCGGCACGCTCGTCAACGTTTAGAAAATCCGCGAGCACGCCCAGCGGACGAACACCAATATTCTCCCGCCCGGCAAATATCTTCTGTATCTGCGGCGTATAGACGGCCCGTTTCTCTTCGAGCTCGCGAAGCGTCTCCAGCCGATTTCGGTTTTTCTCAAGCTCGCTTTCGGCCGCACGCGCCCCCTGGTCCGCTCCGTCCAGGGCCTCTCTCGCCGTCGCCGCCGTTGCAGTGATCTCAGCCTTCTCTTTTGCCAGCCCTTCCAGCTTTTCCCTTTCAGACTTTAGCTCCGCCTCGGAGCGTTTCGCCTCCGCGATGTGCTCATCGTGCGTCTCATCTGCACGTTTCGCCTCGCGTTCAAGCCCCGCCGCGCGTTGCTCCAGGCGTTCGATATTGAATTCAAGCTGCTTGGCCAATTCGTCGAACCGCTCGACCGCCGCCGTATGCGTCAGCAGCTCCGCCCGCCGGCCGTCCATCTCGCCTTCGATCGCCTTTACGTCATCGACCTTGGCCGAATACGCCTTCTCTGCCTCGATCAGGATCAGCCGCGTCGCATCCGCCTCAGCACTTTCCTTTTGCTCCTCGACCTCCAGCCGTTCCTGCTCTGACGCCGCAAGCCGCAGTCGCTCATTTGCCGCCTCGATCTCGCCCTTGAGAGCCGTCGTCCGCTCGCGAAGGCTGACGACCTGCTCCGATCTGTATCGAAGATCGCGTTCGTCGCGGTCGCGTTCCAGAGCGCTTTCCGCGTGGCGCCGCCTTACATCCGCAAGTGCTTCCTCCGATTCCCGTGCCGCCCGCGTCGCACGGCGGAAAGCGTCTTCCTGAGCCGTCACCCTCTCGGCGAGATCCGACTCCAGCTTCACTGCCGCAGCCAATTTCCCCTCAAGTTCGGCCAGCAGCTTCGTCAAATAACGCCCCTCAGCCGCGAAAAGCTGCCGCAGCAGTACACGAAACTCTTCCTGCAAAGCGACATACCGCCGTGTCTTCGCCGCCTGACGCCTAAGCGAGTTGGCCTGTTTCTCGATCTCGGAGACGATATCCGAAATGCGTCCCAGATTCGTTTTCGCCGATTCAAGCCGAGATTCAGCCGCTCGCTGACGCGTCCGGAACTTCGAGATCCCCGCCGCCTCTTCGATCAAATTGCGGCGATCGCCCGGCTTCGCCGAGAGTATCTGGCCGATGCGGCCCTGCTCGACGATCGCGTAATGCGCTCCCGAAAGCCCTGTCCCCGCGAACAAGTCCTGGATATCCCTTAGCCGGCACGTTTTCCCGTTCAGCAGGTACTCGCTCTCACCCGATAGATAAAGCCGCCGAGTGACCGAGACCGCCTCGCCCGGAGCAAAATCCAGTGCGAACGAGCGCGGCCGCCAATGCCGTTTCGTCTTTATTGTCCGCTCGACCGTCTGCACCGAGCCCACCTGGGCCGCCTGTACCCGTTCAAGCTGGACCTCTTCGTCAGTGTGAAATCCGTTTCCGTTACCGTTTCCGTTCGCATTCACCTTGACGGCTGTGTCCGCGACCGCCTCGAGCTCCTCGCCGGACTGCTCTGCCTCGATCGCGTCCACATCCACGGCCAGCTCGTCGATGCTGCTCAGCGTCTCGTCAATGTCTTCCAGCTCCGCGTCGTCCGCGTCAAACGCGTCCTCATCCCGGATCAGGTGCAGAACGACCTCTGACATCCCGGAAGGCTTTCGGTTCTTCGTCCCCTGAAAGACGACGTCCTTCATTTCGCCCCCGCGAAGCGATTTTGCGCGCTGTTCGCCCAGCACCCACGATATGGCATCAGACACGTTCGACTTGCCGCAACCGTTAGGCCCGACTACCGCCGTAATGCCGTTTCCGGTGAAAACGATCTCGGTATGATCTGCGAAAGATTTGAAGCCCGTAATTTCGAGGCGCTGGAGCTTAAACATTTTATATAGTGCCGCCGGGAGGAGGTAGCACTATATTTTGGGGTATCACGCCCAAATAGTCAAATAAATTGTTTGAAGTGATAAGTGAAAAACGACGAGTGGAGACTCACTTGAGTCCCTGCTCTTCTGCCCGCTCATTATCAAGCTCTGTCAGCACGTCCAGCAAGAAGTTCGTGTTACTGCTGACGCTGATCACGACGGGGAATTCGTTCTCTGCGGTGCTGAACTCAAAGGTCCCGCTCGCAAGTTCGATGATCACGCGAAACGCCGAAACGCCGTTGTGCCCGTTGCATTCCGCATCGACGATCTTGCCCTCGTTAAACGAGACGTTCGCCAGATGCATATCCGATTTGATCACCAACAGCCCCGTCATCTTGGCGTTCTCGACGACCTGTACCGCGTCAAAAATGCTCACGTACCCCAAGTTTCCGGCCAGCGTCACGTCCGTTCGCACTTTCTGTGGAGAGCGGTCGCGGTTGGTGGCAAAATCGGGCCGCCGGGCGCGGCGTATCGCCTCGAGCCCCGGAGCTACCGAGATCCGCGGGTCGAGCAGTTTCGCTTCCTGCAGCCGGTCATACGCCAGGTCAAATTCTTCGCGTGCGATATAAAGGGTCACAAGCGCCAAGCACTGACGCGCGGCCTCGTTCAGATTTTTTTGCTTGATACAGATATCCCGCATCTTCTCCCTAAGCGGGATCGAACGCGGGCTCCGGTCTATCGATTCGCGCAGCAGGGCAAAGGCCTTTTCGGTCGACGCATACTTCACAAAAAGATCAGCGTCCAAAAGGACTGATTCGATCGAAACTTCAGTGACGGGAACGGCGGGTTCGGAAAGTACTTGGCTCATAATAAGGTAGGGGTTGAACGGGGAGAACAATCATGTTCAACATTCTTAAAATACCATATTATGCCTTTTCAAGTCATCAAAAATTGAGGCTAGGCAAAGCTGCATGCGCGAGCGGCCGGCTAACAGCTATCAGCTAATAGCTAACAGCTTTTTTCTAACTTGCCGAAGATAGCGCTGCTAATCAAAAGGTTTCAAAACGTGTTGACGAACGCTGTGCACTCTCATTTCATTTCAATTAAATGCCCCGTTCTTCCTTTTCCTCAGTAGAGCACAAAAAACTCATCGACAAATTCTCCGGATTCGTCCTCTTGATATGCGTAGTAGCCGACGTTCTTCCCGTCCGGCGAATTTAGCTTTAACCTGGCCTCGATCAATCGCTCGTCGTCAGGCCCGTTGAACTGGATTTTTATGAAATCGTTTTCGACGATGATCGCTTCTGGAGGAAATCCCAGTTCATCTCTCGTTTGTGATCGGTTTTCCTCCAAAGAAATACAATATTGAAAAGCGCCACGAGCAACTTCAAGCAATCTGTTCATTTCGACGGTCTGCATAGTTTTGCGGCGGTCCCTGAACGAGATTCGCCGGACCCCGTTCCCGGAACCGATTATCTCACCGTTGGCAATTTTCCGATATCCATTCTCAGCAATCCACTAAAAATCAAACCTAACCCCAAACCGCACATCCCGTTGGCGATAGGTTCTCGTGGGGACCAGGAAGTTCTGACGGGCCAGCGCTTGAGACGGTGTCGGGTTGTCGCCGGTACCGACGAAATCGACGTATTCGGAGCCGAAACTGAAGACGGCCATGTTAAGTACGTTGCCGATCTGCACGTTTGGCCTCAGCCGCATCCGCTCGCCGAAGCGCCATTCGCGGGTGATGCTCAGGTCGAAGATGTAGAGGCTCGGGCCGATCCCCGCGTTGCGAGGCAGGTTACCGCCCGCTGATCCGATCGGCTGTAGGCTAAACCGCGACAACAGCTCCGTCGGCTCGCCACTGCCCGGACGCCGCCAGCGAAGGTCGTCAAGATCGCCGTCGTATCGAACGCGGTCCGTGCTCTGATCGTTAAGGTTCCGGTCCACGCCATATCCGAGGTTAAATCGGCTTGCGCTGCCGTACCGAAATATCGGTGAGAACCGCAGCTTGCCGAGCCAGCCGGGCGTATCGATCATCCCCGAGAGTGCAAAACGGTGCAGCCTGTCCTGCCGCGCACGTGCCCACTCGCGGTCGAAATCGGTGTTGA
>DATHVL010000407.1:0-14718 GCA_035461325.1 Pyrinomonadaceae bacterium | reverse complement strand
CGGTTCGGGCGGGGCAGGAGGCAGCGGCGGCGGCCACATCATTTTGCCTTCGTGCAGCACGATCGCGCCGCGGACCACTTCGTCCTCTAGGTCCGCGAACAAATTTCCGTCGTCGTCCACCAGGTCCTCGAGCAGTGCCGTAACCGTCGCTCCATAAAGCTGGCTCGACATCGAGGCCATTCGCGAGGGCAGGTCCGTGTAGCCGATTATCGTCACGCCCTTGTGCTGCACGACCGAGCCCGGTTCGGTAAGTACACAGTTGCCGCCCTGTTCGGCTGCGAGGTCGACGATCACCGAACCCGGCTTCATCGACTCGACCATGCCTTGGGTTATCAGCTTCGGTGCGGGTTTGCCGGGGATGAGGGCGGTGGTAATGATGATGTCCACCTGCATCGCCTGTTGGGCGAACAGGGCCATTTCGGCTTTGAGGAAGTCGTCGGACATCTGCTTTGCATAGCCGCCTTTACCCTCGCCTTCTTCCGCAATGTTCAATTCGAGAAACTCGGCGCCCATGGAGGCGACCTGATCCTTCGTCGCCGACCTCGGGTCAAATGCACGGACGATGGCACCGAGCCCTTTGGCGGCTCCGATAGCTGAAAGCCCCGCAACACCGGCGCCGATCACTAGCACCTTTGCGGGATCGATACGCCCCGCGGCGGTTATTTGTCCGGTGAAAAAGCGAGGGAAATGATTTGCCGCTTCGACAATGGCGCGGTAGCCCGCGATGTTGGCCATTGCCGAAAGCGTGTCCATCTTTTGAGCACGCGAAATACGCGGCACGCTGTCCATGGCAAAGACAGTTGCCTTTTTCTTGGCCATCCGGTCGATGATCTCTCGGTTCTGGCCCGGCCATAAAAAGCCGATCAGCCAGCCGCCAGGGCGCATCATGTCGACCTCGCCGTCCTCGGGCGGGCGAACCTTCATCACGATGTCTGCCGCGTGCCACAGCTTTGCCGTGTCTGCGACTATATCCGCTCCGGCCTCCTGATATTCACCGTCGGACGCATTTATGGCGTCCCCGGCCCCGGCCTCGATCAGCACGTCAAATCCCAGTTTTTTTAATTTGAGAATTGTTTGGGGTGTCGCGGCCACACGCCGCTCTCCGGAGTGCACCTCTTTCGGGATCCCGATGGTGGTCATAAATTTTCCAGCTTAAGAACGATAAAAGAGTATCTCGCGGCCCGAGATGCCGCAATAGAATGAGATGCCTGCCTGAGGGATGGCCGATCTCCGGTCAGCTAACCACTTCCATTTTTTGGATGGTGATGATCACCATCGGATCGCTTCCGCCTGTCTTGACGTAAGAGATCCAGAAACCCGCCTTGGGATAATGGCTCATTTTGTACATTCCGCCGTCGTCACGCGGCTTTATGTCCTCGCCGAGAACTGCCGACGGTTTCGGCGCCTTTGCCGAGTCGGTATAGGTTATCGATATCGCGCGGATCGTTTTATCGGGGGCATAGAAGACCCGGGCGGTTTCACCTGACGAAAACTCAAAGTAATCTTCGCCGTCCATTTCGTCAGCCGGGCGGCCCAATTTCTGCCGTCCTTCCGCAATGGGCATTCCGATCGTCACGCCGCGATAGGCTTCATAGACCGGCTTTTCACCATTGTCTTGCGCAGACACCGAACTTGCCAGGATGAACAGGCAGCTGACGGCGAGTGCCATCAAGAGTGTTTTGCTTTTTCTCATGTCACCTCCGTAGTGATGCTTTCGAGAAATTCCGGGACGGCGAACTTTAGTCTCGGCTTGGTGCAGGGAATCGAGGGTAGGGCTCGCCGAGTCCGGGTCAATTGATTACGAACACCTTGATTTTATTGCATATCCGCTCTGTTTTCAAGGATTGATTTTAATGACGTGAGCCCCTCTTCAAAGTCCTTGCCAACCGCGGCGTCCATATCCATCACCAAGAGCATCAGATTCATCGGCCGCGGCATGTCTCCCGTAAAGCCCCATTTTACGCGGGTTTGCCCCTCGGCGGGGTCCTCGGTTATCAGATACGCGTCAGCCTTGGATTCGAACGGGCGCATAAATCTGAGCTGCGTATCGACCCGCTCGCCGTCGACTATCCGCATTATTTCCTGCTCGCCCTCGCCGACCTCGTCGGTCGAGCCCTTCCAATAGCTGACGAAGCCCACTTCGCCGTCCGTCCCGCGGTGTTCCTGGTGCATATTGGGTTCCTTTTTGAACCAAGGACCCCAGTTATTCTGGTTACGGAGTTGTTTGAGATAGGCAAAGACCTCGGCCTTGGGCCTATCGATCGTGACCTCGCGCTCAACGGCGAAATTGGTCGGAGTACTAAAAACTGCAATGATGGCGGCGGCGATGACGAGAAGAACAACTGCGGCAATTACTACTAGTATATTCTTGACCATTTCAGGCTCCTTTAGGTTTCGAAAGAAAGGTTAGCAGGGAATTTGGGTCAATATAATCGAAAAGCCGAAATTGTCAAAATCGTTACTTGCCTTCTTTTTCGCGCTCGGCCTCCTCTAGTTCAGCCGCGATCTTCGGGTACGTCCATGAATGCTCGAGCCCCGGATGCCGATCTCCGTAGATCGCCGGCACATCCCGCGTCGCATCGCTAGGTATCACCAAAGGCAGCAGGCAGACGGCCGCGAGCCCTATCCGGCGGAGAGCGATATTGCCCTCCGGGCCGGGCTCTGCGACGAATTCGACATCGGGTTTTGAGCGTGCCCGATAGATATTTATCACTAGCAGCACCGCTCCCATCAACACCATCAGGATGTTCAGCATCTGCCCGTTTGGAAGGCCCCACATCGAGGTCGGGTACTCCCGCAGCAGGTCGATCGGTATTCTCAGCCCTGCGTAAAGGATGAGGAAAAGCACTGCGATCCTTCCGGGCGGAACGCCGCGGCTGCGTATCCAAAGCAGAAGGGGAACGAGCAGAAAGTTTTTCAGCCCGTCATACAGCACCACGGGATGGCGAAAGCCGTCGACGCCGGGAAACTGCACGCCCCACGGCAGGTCCGTGAGGCCGCCGTAAATCTGCCCGTCGATGAAGTTTCCAATACGGCCGAATCCGAGTATTATCGCCGCCGAAATGGCGAGAAGGTCGAGGATCCGCCGGACCGGAGCGTTATAAAGGTAACAGAAAAGAGCCACGCCCGCGGCGGCCCCCAGGATCAACCCGTGAGACGCGAAACCGCCCACCCAAATACTTGGGATCAGCAGCAGGTGATCCTGATAGAATTCCCATTCGTTGTTGACGACGACCAGTGTCCGGCCCCCGATCAACGTACCGATCGCCAGAAGCAATGTGAGGTCGTAAACCGCCGTCAGAGAGAGCCCAACCCGCTCTCGATTTCGACGCAGGAAAATATGAGCGTTGATAAACCCGAGCCCAAAACTCACCCCATACCACCAAAGGTGAACCCCGAAAACCGTTAGGATTATCGGATCGATGTTGTGAACAAATGGCCCCACCATCTGCATCTACCGCCGCAGCCCCCTCCCATTTAACAACCTTTCAAACCGCGGATCTCCCCGAAGAGCGTCCAGGCGGGAATCGTAATCGATAAAAAGCATCATATGCTGCCGATCCTGCAGGGACTTGTCCAGCCATTCGAATGCTGAATCGACATCGCCGAGCCCTACATAGGCGGTCGCGATGTAATAGGGCGAGATATACCGGTGTTTCGAACGATCGATTAATTCGTTCAGCAACTGGCGGGCTTGTTGCCGGTCGCCGGAAACTGCATACGCATGCGCGAGCAGAGCGGCGATCTCGGGCGAGCCCTTCGAGACCTCCATCGCTTTCTTGAATTCCCGCAATGCGGCCTGATGATCGCCTTTGCGTTCATAAGCCTGGCCGAGCCACAAATAGCCGAGTGCAAAATTCGGGTCAAGTTCAAGGGCCCTTCTGCAAGGCTCGATCGCCCGGTCGTACTGCCGAGCGTAGTAATAGGTCCACGCCGGAACCGCCGTTATCACAGGGGCCAGTGGATCGAGCTCCTGTGCCCGCCTGAACGATGCGATAGCTTCGTTCCAACGCCCCGTGGCCGTCAAAAGATTTCCGTACCACTGATGTGCCACCGCATAATTCGGCTTTAGGTCGATGGCCCGCAGAAAGCCCTTCTCGGCTCCCGCGAGGTCCCAGTCATAATAAAGCGTTGCGTAGGCGAGCGAATTATGTGCTTCGGCCAACTCCTCGAGTTCCAGTGCCTTGCTCGCAGCGACCCTCGCTCTTGGAAACGAGTCGTCGGGCGGCAAAAAGCTGTAGAACCCCATCACGTTAAACGAATCCGCAAGGCCGACGTAGGCCAAGGCATATTCCGGGTCTTCGGCGATCGCCTGCTCGAAGTAGCCGACACCGCGATGCAGCCCCTCTTCGGTTCGTCGGTTCCAGAAAAACCGCCCTTTCAGATCGAGCTGATACGCCTCGCTGCTCTCGGGCATCCGAGCCTGAAGCTGCCGGTCAAGGTCGCCGCTTAGCCTCGGCTGCAGACGCTTGACCAGCTCACGTGCAATCCTCTGCGGGATCGACGGCAGATCGGAAAGCGGCTGCGTATATCGCTCGCCCCAGATCTGCGTCCCGTCCGCAACATCGATGAGGTCAGCCTGCACGACAAGCGAATCACCGACCTGTGCCACCTTGCCCGCGAGGACCGCCTCAACCTTCAGCTCGCGCCCGATATCGTGCGGGGCCATATTCCGGTTCTTATAAGCGAAAGCGGTCGCCCGCGCTACAACGCGAAGCTGTCGTAACTCCGACAGCCCGTTTATAAGGCTTTCGCTTATCCCGTCTGAGAGATATTCAAACTCGGGATTTCCGCTTTCGTTTGCAAAGGGCAGCACGGCCACCGATCGCTTCTCCGATGCCCGAGCCTCTTCCCAAGAGAAGTACTTGAATCCCAATGTGACCGCCGTACCGACCAATATAACGAATACCACCATCGCAACGGTGCGGTTCCACATGAGAGCAGATCCATGTGGAATCTCTTGTGTGGTTGGTGGGGGTACACTTGTCTTGTCTTCAGTTATGGCAATTTCACGGGCCTGTGTCGGCGGTTGAACGCTTACCGGCCGAACCTCGGCGATGAAACGATAACCGCGCCGCGGAATTGTCTCGATATATGTCGGCCGCTCGGCATCGTCGCCGAGGATCTTCCGGAGCGAGCGAACGGTGTAGGTAAGGTTACCCTCTTCAACAAACGTATCAGGCCAGATCGTCTCGATCAGGCGGTCTTTCTCGACGATCTGGCCGCGGTTCTCGATGAGCGTGAGCAATAGCCCGAGCGCCTTCGGCGGTATCGGTACCATCTCGCCATCTCGCTTCACGATTCTTTCTCTTGTATCGAGGACAAAGCTGCCAAAGGCTAAGTCTTCTTTTTCCAGAGACATAGGGGAACCTAATAAGAACCTAATGAAAACCTTATCGGAACCAAAGGACTTGTTTCCCGGCCGGGATTATTCTCTTTGTCACCGTGCGGCTTGCGGAATTCTAACACATTGCGCAAGTCGATCACCTTACAGCTTTTCTGACTAAAAAGGAGAGATCGAAATGAAGAATCGAACATCACTAATGCTTATCAATGCACTGCTTTTAATCACGGTCGTAGCCGTGACGGCCGCTTCGGCGCAGCAAAAGATGCACGACGACGCCTCATGCGTGGCGAACTCCATGACAATTGCGCAGATAAATCATGCCCAGCGTGCGACGGCTGCGTTTCACAGCGTGCAAGCTGCGGAAAGAGCCGGTTACACCAACATAAATCTGCCCGTCCCGAATATGGGCGAGCACTGGGTCAACTTTGACTTGGTTGATGATGTATTCGAGCCCGATAAGCCCGAAGCTCTCGTCTATGCCGACCTCGGCAGCGGCCGTCTGCAGCTTGTAGCGGTTGAATATTTGGTTCCGCTATCAGCAAACCCGCCTGAAGGGTTCGAGGGGACCTGCGACCAATGGACCCCATTCGGGGATGTATTCTGGACCCTTCACGCATGGGTCTGGTACCCGAACATCAGCGGTACATTCTCTAAATTCAACCCGCTGGTCCCATAGGAGAACGTCCCGGAGGGAAGCAATATCTTTGCCTTTATCCGGGACGAACTTTCTCCCATTTAAGGGGTTACGATCTACGCCGAGCTTGCGGACACTTCCATGTCAGGCTGCCAGCGGAGGACGGGTTTGCGGGCGGCGGTCGCTTCGTCGAGCCGGCCGATCCGCGTCGAGTGCGGCGCGTCGAGCACGAGCTGCGGATCCTCTTGCGCCTCGCGGTCGATGTCTATCATCGCCTCTACAAATGCGTCCAGGTCCGCCCGGCCGACGGATTCGGTCGGCTCTATCAACTGAGCTCCCTCGACCACGAGCGGGAAATAAATGGTCGGCGGGTGGAATCCGTAATCGATCAGCCGCTTGGCGATGTCGAGCGTGTGCACGCCCTTACGCGTCTGATTCTTATGCGAGAAGATCACCTCGTGCATGCAGTCGCCGTCGTAGGGGCGGTGATATGTGTCCTTTAGGTTTTCGCCGACGTAACGGGCGTTGAGCACGGCGGTTTCGGTCGCCTCTTTCAGCCCCTCGGCACCGTGGGTATAAATATATGACAGCGCCCGGATCATCATCCCAAAGTTGCCGAAGAAAGCTTTCACCCGGCCGATCGATTCGGGCTTGTCGTAGTTCAAATGATATTTGTCTCCGGTCTTTTCGATCCGAGGCACCGGCAAAAATTCGGCAAGTTCCTCGGTACAGCAGCACGGCCCGCATCCGGGGCCTCCGCCGCCGTGCGGTGTTGAAAAGGTCTTGTGCAGATTGAGGTGGATGACATCGACGCCCATGTCGCCGGGACGGGCTACGCCGACAAGCGCATTCATGTTGGCACCGTCCATATACACAAGACCCCCGGCCTCGTGAATGACGTCACATATCTCGCGGATGTTCGTTTCAAAAAGCCCCACGGTGTTCGGGTTCGTCAGCATCAACCCCGCAACGCCGCCCTGATCGCAGAGCTCGCGAAGATGGTCCATATCGGTAAGCCCCGCCGCGGTCGAGTGAATCGTCTTGACTGTAAAGCCGGCGAGTGCCGCCGATGCGGGATTGGTACCGTGGGCATTGTCGGGTATCAGCATGACGCGGCGATCTTTTGAGGCCGATCCGTCACGCTTGTCCAAAAAGGCACGGATCAACATCACGCCCGTCATCTCGCCCTGAGCGCCTGCCGCGGGTTGCAGCGAAACAGCAGGCAGCCCCGTGATCTCGGCAAGATCTTCCTGCAAGCGATAGATCAGCTCAAGAGCACCCTGCGAACCTTCCTCGGGCGCGAGCGGATGGAGCGATGTAAATCCCGTGATACGCGCGACCTTTTCGTTGAGCCGCGAGTTGTACTTCATCGTGCACGACCCGAGCGGGTACATGCCCAGGTCGATCGAGTAATTCCACGTCGACATTCGCGTGAAGTGCCGAACGATATCGACCTCCGAAACCTCCGGCACGCCCTCAAGCCCGTCATCGCGCAGAAATTCGCTCGGGATCAGGTCGTCCATCGGCGTCTCGTCCACATCCAGCTTGGGGAGCCGATAGCCGATGCGGCCGGTCTGTGAACGCTCAAAGATAAGCGGCTCATTCTGGGTCGGATGTTGTGTAACTTTTTTAATGCTCATATCGCTACTTCTTAATACTGGAAGGGAGTTCTTCAAAATCTTCGGTCCTGGTGAGTGCTTTCCAAGCCTTTTTCATTTGGTCGGGCGGTTCGACCAACTTGCGTTCTTTCAGGCCGAGCCAACCGCCGATGCTTGTCACTCGTACGGCGTGAGTGCCGTCTTCTTTATATATGTTATTGATAACGCGAAACCGCGAGCCGTCCTCGCTATGGCCGCCGTTTTCCATCGTCACCGTGATCTTGTCGAGCATCCTTACCTCGCGGAAATATTCGACGAAATCGCTCTTGATCACCGGCCCGAAACCGAAGCGATTAAAGTTTTCCGGCGGAAAGCCCTGCGAGGCGAAAAATGCCACCCGCGTGTCAACCGCGTATTCGAGATAGACCATGTTGGCTACATGCCCGTTCGGATCGACATGGCGCCACCCGGCCTCGAACAGTTTTTCGAAAACGTCGGTCATTTATGCCTTCGGCAGCCCTCGCTTTGCCACGTCCTCGACAATATTGCAGAACCGGTCAAGCTCCCATTTTGTCGTATAAACGTTCGGCGTTATCCGAATGCCCGTGAACTCATCATGCACGATCGGCGTGGTAAAGATCTTGTGCTTTGCCATCAGGTATCCGCCCATCGCGACGGGGTCCACGTCCTTGATCGCAAAGTTTGCTATCGCACATGACTGCGCGGGGTCGAACGAGGTGTTGAACCTTACGCCCGGAACGTCCTTTATCGCGTTCATCCAGTATCGCGAAAGATATCGCAGCCGTTCTTCTTTCCGCTTCCCGCCGATCGCATTGTGAAAGAGCACGGCCTCGCCGATCGCCAGCCGCATCGCGGCTGAGTGCGTGCCGATCTCTTCGAACTTGCGGATGTCTCCGCGGTTCTTGTCCTCAGCGGCCATCAGCGGCCAGATCTTGGCGATCTTATCCTTCTTTACAAAGAGCAGTCCCGTACCCTTCGGGGCATACAGCCATTTGTGCAGCGAGGTGCCGTAATAATCACATCCAAGATCGCTCTGCTTGAAATCGAACTGTGCAAACGAGTGTGCGCCATCGACGATCGTTTCTATCCCGCGGGCACGTGCCATTTCGCAGACCCTTCTAACCGGCATGATCTGTCCCGTCAGGTTGATGGTGTGCGAGATGAGGATCAGTTTGGTTCGCGGCGTGATCGCATTTTCATAAGCGGCGGCGATATCGTCAACGTTATCTGGTGCAATCGGAATCCTTATCAGCTTCAGCTTCAAGCCCTCGCGAAGCTCGCGCTGTCTGAGCGTCGTCAGCATCCTTGGATAATCCTGCGTGGTGGTCAAGATCTCGTCGCCGCTTTTGAGATCCATTCCCATGAGCAGGATCTCGAGCGATTCTGAGGCGTTCCGCGTGATCGCGATCTCTTCGCGGTCGCAGCCGAAGATCTCTGCAAGTCCGGTTCGAACGGTTTCCGACTGCGGCTCAAGTATTTGCCACATCGTGTAGGCCGTGGCGTCCTCCTGTTGCCAGGTGTAACGAACAAAGGCCTCGGTCACGATCCGCGGGCTGGGGCTGACGCCGCCGTTATTTAGGTTGATTATCCCGCGGGTTACCGAAAACGCCTGTTGGATCGTCGCCCAATAGTCTTCATCCAAGGCCGCGGCAGCGGGCGAAACATGTGCGATCCGTTTGCCGGCTGCACTTACATTTTCAAATAACGATGCGACCGTCGCCGACGACAAGGCCATCAACCCCAGCCCCCTACCGGCATTGGCGAGGAACTTTCGGCGGTCAAGATCGGGAAAAGTGGGCATCAGTATCCTATGGAATTACCCGACGGCACGAGTCGCAGACGGCGGCAGCGCTTTGGAGTCTTTCAGAACACGTCGGGCAGAATATTCCCGCTCGCCGGGCCCGTCCGTTTATGCGCCAAACCATGTAACCGCCGATGCCGAAGGCAAAGAAGGGAACAACTATCGCCAAAGTTAAAACGACCCATGTTGCTCCCATATCCATTGACTATTTCAACGCGTCGGCTAAGGCATCGATCGACGCTTTGGAACTCGTCTCGGTCACGGCGATCAAAATATCGCTTTCCCGGCCGCCGTAATATTTCGAAAGCGGCAGCCCGCCGATGATGTCGTCCTCGGTCCGCAGTTTCTCAAGTATTTGGATCGCGGGCTTGGTGCCGCGGATGACGAACTCGTTAAACTTCGGTGCCGAATAAAGGACCTCATAACCGTCCAGTTCCGAGATCTTTCGGGCGGCATAGGCGGCCTTTTGAGCATTCTGCACCGCAACTTCTTTTAGGCCCTGCTTGCCCATCGCTTCCATATATATCGTGGCGGCGAGGGCGATGAGGCCTTGGTTCGTGCAGATGTTCGACGTCGCCTTTTCGCGGCGGATGTGCTGTTCACGCGTCGAAAGCGTCAAAACGAATCCGCGGTTGCCGTTCTTGTCATAGGCGACGCCGCAAAGACGTCCCGGCATTTGCCGCACAAATTTGTCCTGCGTCGCAAATATGCCGACATGCGGCCCGCCAAAGCTCATCGGTATTCCGAAGGACTGCCCCTCCCCGACAACGATGTCGGCCCCGCAAGAGCCCGGCGACTTGAGCAGCCCGAACGAGATCGCTTCCGTAACGACGACCACGAAAAGTGCCCCGACGGCATGAGCGGCATCGGCTAAGGACTTGAGGTCCTCGATACAACCAAAGAAATTGGGTGACTGAACAACAAGCGCCGCTGTTTTGTCATCCAGCAGGGAAGTGTCCGTCAGCCTCCCGCTCTCTTCATCGAACGCAGCCTCTACGATCTCGGCATCGCCGTGCTGTGTGTATGTCCGAGCGACCTCGCGATACTCAGGGTGCACAGACGTCGCCACGACGATCTTGTCGCGTTTGGTGACTCGCTGCGCCATCACGTACGCCTCGGCCATCGCGGTCGAGCCGTCGTACATCGAGGCATTGGCGACCTGCATCCCGGTGAGCTGGCAGATCAGCGTTTGAAACTCGAAAATGTACTGGAGCGTCCCTTGCGAGATCTCCGGCTGGTAAGGCGTATACGATGTAAAGAATTCCGAACGCTGTATAAGATGATCTACTATCGTCGGGGAGAAGTGCGAATATATTCCCGCTCCCAAAAATGACGAGCTGCGTGCGGCCGAGTTCTTCGCGGCCATCTCTTCCATGGCGGCGATGACCTCGCTTTCGGCGAGCGGTTCGGTTATCTCAAGCTGACGGCCCAACCGGACATTTTCGGGGATGGAACGAAACAGGTCTTCGGCACTAGAGAGCCCGATCGATTCGAGCATCTTCTGCCGTTCTTCGGGCGAGTTTGGTATGTAACGCATAAATCAGTGCAGACAGTCGGGGAAGTCGAGGATGTCTAGGAAGCCGGAAAGAGTAGAAAGTATCGACCTCCCAGACTGCATGAGATCCTCAACCTTACTCCTGACTTGACAGGTATTCTTCGTATTCGACAGAGGAGAGCAGGCCGTCCGCCTCACCTGGGTTGTCCATTTTGATCTTCACCATCCAGCCCTCGCCGTACGGGTCGGTGTTCACCGATTCCGGCGCGTCGTTCAGTGGTTCGTTCACCTCAGAGACCTCACCGGCGATCGGCGTAAATATCTCCGAGACGGCCTTTACCGATTCGACGGAACCAAAGGCGGCGTGTGCCTCGACCTTGTCGCCGACCCGCGGGAAATCGATATAGACAACATCACCGAGCGATGATTGCGCGTAGTCGGTGATGCCGATGGTGGCGATATCGCCGTCTACCGAGACCCATTCGTGGTCTTTGCTATAACGTAGATTCTCAGGAATATTTGACATATTTGTATGTTGCGGAGTTTTTGATCGTTTTACGCGGGCCTATTTCTCCCGCTTATAAAATGGGGTAGCCACGGTTACTGCTGCGACCTTTTTGCCTCTGATATCGATTTTAAGTTCCTGCCCCGGTTTTGCAAATTCTGGCGGCAGGAAAGCCAAACCGATATTCTTCTTTAAATAAGGTGCCGGCGAACCCGACGTCACCATCCCGGATTTTTCATCGCCGATATACACATCAAATCCGTCTCGGGCGATGCCCGGCTCGGTCATTTCAAATCCCGCGATCTTTCGCGTGAGCCCTGCCTCTTTCTGTTTCGCGATCGCGTCGCGGCCAATAAAACCGCCTTCCTTATTTAATTTCGTTATCCAGCCCAATCCGGCTTCAAGCGGCGAAATATTATCACCCAATTCGTGCCCATAAAGCGACATCCCTGCCTCGAGCCGAAGGGTGTTCCGCGCTGCGAGCCCACAGGGAAGTATGCCGGCATCCGCACCCGCGTCGAGCATCTTGTTCCAAAGCTGGCCGGCCCTGTCGGCAGCGGCATACACTTCAAATCCGTCCTCGCCTGTATAACCGGTCCTTGAAATTATCGAGTCAATTCCGTCGACCGTCCCTTCCGTAAACCAATAATATTGGATCCCGGCGAGGTCCGTATCGGTTAAGCCCTGAAGGATCTCGGTCGCCTGCGGCCCCTGGATAGCGATCTGGCAATAGTCGGGAGATTGATTTGTTAACTTAACGTCGCTGTCACCCTTATGCGAGGAAATCCAGTCCCAGTCCTTGTCCGTAGTACCGGCATTGACTACCAACAGCAACTTCTCCGGGCCGAACCGGTAAACGAGCAGGTCATCGACCACGCCGCCTTCCTCATTTGTCAGGCAAGAATAATGCGCCTGCCCGTCGGCGAGTGCCGTTACATCATTTGACGTGATGCCATTGACGAACGCGATCGCACCCGGCCCCTCGACCAGGATCTCGCCCATGTGCGATACATCAAAAAGCCCGGCTCGCGTACGCGTGGCCATATGCTCTTCGATAACGCCGGCCTTGTATTGCACGGGCATATCCCACCCGCCGAAATCGACCATCTTGCCGCCGAGCGCACGATGGGCCGCATTCAACGGTGTACGTTTCAAATCGTTCTCAGACATAAGGTTCTAGTAAACGGACGTGTACGAGCACGCTATCACGACACTGTCGAGAGCGTCAATCGCATCGTGATTAAGGAGGGGTTATTCGGTTGATTCGCTTTGCTGATAGCCTATTTGGCCGCGTCGGCCGGGAGTTTTTTCGCTGCTTCGATTATCTCTTCACACAGCGCGATGATGTTCAGATACTGCCCCCGCTCTGCCTCGTTTGCTGCTGTGTCGATCCCTTTTGTCAGCGGGACCATATAACGCTGCGCCGCGGAATCGAGCGTTCTGACCGCCTTGGGAAACAACTTGCCCTCTGTCTGATTTTGCTTAAGGGCGTCGTCGCTGCGTTGGGCGATGACGTCCAGGTCGTCGACCGCCTTTACGAGCAGCTTCCGAATATCGGTGATCAGGTCAAGCCGCGAACCTGTTGGCGGCTCGCCCCATTTCTCAAGGTCTTTGGGACGTTCCTTCCATCCTCCGGTGTCGACTCCGAGCAGAGTGAAACGCCGGTCCATCATTCTTACAAGCACGTCTATCCGAACGTCGATATCCTGGCTGTCGCGGACGATCTCGATCTCGGCCTCGCTCATAAAGTCACGGCGCTGAGCATCGGCTTCGGCGGCTGAGGCAATAACAAGAATGGCGAGCGTCGTCAGGCCGGCGGAAATGCGCGCGGCCGTGTGGGCAAATGTTTTCATGTTTCGTTATCTTGCAAGACGGTTTCGCCGAAAAGCGGTTCCGTAGCTTTGGTGCGGGCATCCCTCAACTGCTTGAGCAGGCTCAGCACATATGTCTCATGGGTTAAAGGCATCTCGCGGCGAATCAATTCCAACCGCGGCGTAAATCCCCTTATCCCGATCTCGAACCGCTTAAAGTTGAACAACACCTTTCGCGAATCACTTTCCGCACCGCTAAGAAATGCCAGCGTATCATCGATAAGTGCGTGAAACACACCTAGCTCGGAAAAGGCCTTGTCAAAGTCTTCGGACCTCAATGCGGCCTCTGCGTTGGCCAGCCTGGCATTCATTAATTCCAGGGATCGTCGCGTACGGCCCTTCACACCTTTTTCACGATCCAGTCGCGTCCGCTCGGTATCCGAGATAGTTTTTAGGGGCGGGGGAGCTGCCTCGATCTCGTCCGTCTGGGCCGCGGCCTCGGAAGCCGCGACAGCGACCGCCGTGAAGATCATTGCCACGCGAAGCTTTCTCAACCAATTTCGTTTCAACGTTCCATTCATTATTTCCTTCCTTTTCCTGTATTTATCTGTCGCTGCAGCGTCGGGAGCCTTAGATCGACGCGTCCGATCTCGTCCGCATTTTTTTGCGGATCCGCGCGCCTTTTAAACTCCTGATAGTTCGCCATAGCGTCCAGATATTCCCCTAGATTGTCATGTGCGACCGCCAAAAAATAATATGCGTTAACCAGATCAGGGTCGCGGTCGAGCAGCCATCTCAACTCCTTCTTTGCCTCCTGATACTGTTTCAACTGAAAAAGAGCAGTAACCAGATTTGCTCGGACCGTCGAGTTGTCCGGTGCCGTCGTCGAGATCTGGCGAAGCAGGGTCACGGCGTTCTGAAACTGCCTCGCCTGGACCAGTGCCGCACCAAAACCTATGGCGTGCGAAATATCGCCGCTTGCGTTGTACGCACTCTTACAATTATCGAGTGCCTTAGCGGGGTTCTGCCGTCGATACAAAACGCAAAGCCGCCCCATAAGCTCAATATTTCCCGGGTCGGCTGCAAGTTTAGCCTCAAGGTCCGCAGGGTCGGTGGCGAGTTCCACCTCGAGCCGGCCGCGGAGCTCGACGGCTGCGGATGTTGGCGACTTGATAGAGTTGAGAGTGGTTAGTGCTCCGTGTAGGTCGTTGCGAGCGGTCAGCAGCCGCGCCCGCAAATATTTGTGATCGGAGGAGTCCGGGGCGAGCTCGCCGAACCTCGCGATGTGCGATTCGGCCGTGTCGGGATCTTTCGCATCGAGGGCATTGGCCGCAAGTTCATAAAGGGCAAACTCGTTTCGCGGGTCAGCCGCCGCTGCCTTTGCCAAGCTCGCCGCCGCGTCCTTGTAGAGGCCGAGTGTGCGTTCCAGAGCTCCGCGGGCTGCCCACAGCGACGCGGTCGGGTTTGCCTTTGAAGTGAGCCCTGTGACCGTTTGCAGCAATTCGC
>DATHVL010000406.1:0-4273 GCA_035461325.1 Pyrinomonadaceae bacterium | reverse complement strand
CTTTTAGTTTTGCGAGCGTCTTCATAAGAAACAAGAGATTCTTCATCGGCGTTATCCGCGTAACGCAGATCAGTGAAACGCTTCCTACTCGCTTTTCGGGTTTATTGGAAAGGTCGAGATCCGGAAGTATTTCCCGCGGCGGCAGATCGGGGGCGACAAGAACCGTGGTAGCCCTGCCGATGACCTTACGGATCTCGCCCATCTCCGCCTCGGCCGACGCCTTCCAGATGACTGTTCGATACAACCCCGCGGCACGAGCGGCACCAAGGAATGTTCGTTTCTTTACCTTCTTGAGACCGAGTGCCGCCGGTGAAAGTTCGCCGCATGGAGCGAGCACCACCGGAACCCGGTAAAGGCCCCGCCGCCTTCGCAAGGTCAGAAACTTGACCACGAGCGTACAAAACACGCTGTTAAGGTAAACGACATCAGGCCCGACCTCGTCGATGATCTCTTGGAAACGCCGCTGCGTGATCATCTTGCTGTTAACGTAAAGTACCGAGGCATCGCCCACGGAATTCCACGCACCGGTCTTAACATCGTCGTACGGCCGCCTGTCACCATATCCGTCGTGATTGCGGGTGACGATGTGAAACTCAAATTGCTCTTTAAATCGCTTGACCAGATTAACTACGGTCCACATGCCCCCTCCGCTCTTGTGGCCCGGCAGATAGAAATCGCAAAAAATGAGGATGCGCGGCTTCATCGGTTTCCGAGGTGCGGTTATGAGGAGTATCTCTTGAGGTTTGTGAAGCCAAGAACGATATTCACGACCGTCTCCGCGACGTTCTCGGCCAAGTATTCAGCGGGCGGTGTCCAGCTCCCGCGGCGACCGACGGCGATCTCGGCAGCATCCAGTATTACTTCGCTCCTGCCCCCGCTAAGGATGTTGCTTCCGCATTCGATAGTCTCCGGCCGCTCGGTGACGTCGCGGACCGTGACGTTCGGTACTCCAAAGATGCAGCACTCTTCCTGGACCGTTCCGCTATCCGTCAGAACGCCGAACGCATTCTTTTCAAGCTTAACGAAATCGAAAAAGCCCATCGCGTCGATCAGTCGGACAAGGTCAGGGTCGGGAGACAGCCCCGCGGTCTTTAGCCGTTCCGATGTCCGAGGGTGAACGCTTACAAGCACCGGCATTTCAAACCGTTTCGCGACCTTTTCGAGACCGTCGAATATCTCGACGAGCCGTTCCTCAATGTCCACATTCTCAGCTCGGTGCAGGGTGGCTAGAAAATACTTTAAAGGTTGCACCTTAAGATCCGAAATAGCGGTACTTGCGTCGATCTTGTGCGCGAACGCATCCAGCACTTGCTTGATCGGATTCCCGGAAACGAATATCCGCTCCCGTTCGATCCCTTCCCGCACAAGGTTCTCTTTACTGCGATATGTGTAAGGGAGAAGCACGCTGCTTGAATGATCAATTATCCTGCGGTTCACCTCCTCCGGTACCCGGTCGTCATAGCAGCGATTGCCGGCCTCCATGTGAAAAACAGGTATCCCGCGGCGAGCGGCGACGATCGCGGAAAGAGCGCTGTTAGTGTCGCCGAGGATCAACACTTTGTCCGGCGTGTGCTTTTCCAAGACCTCGTCGGTCTTGGAGAGGATCTGGCCGATCTGGTCGCCGAAGCTTTTCGACCGGATCCCGAGATGTTCGTCGGGCTGGCGGACGTCGAGATCGCGGAGAAAAATATCGCTGAGGCTCTCGTGAAAGTTCTGGCCGGTGTGAACGGTGATATGCTCACAGTGCTCGTCAAGCATCTTTAGCACCAGGCTGAGCCTTATTATCTCAGGCCGGGTGCCGAATATGGTCATTACTTTCATAATAAAACGACCCTTGTTAGTTTCCCGCGATAAACCGCTCGATCTCGCCGCCGGCTGAGCTTAAGAGTTCCCTAAGTTCTGATACAGTGACGTTGTCGTCTTTTGAAGAGTACTCGGAAGTGAGCGTCGGGGCGTGGTCAGCGCCGTCGCGGAGCTCCGGCAGCACCGGCAGAATCACATAGTAATCACCCCTTTCAACTGTCCGGAAACACTCTTCCTCAGAGACCATTATCTCGTGGATCTTTTCGCCCGGCCGGATGCCGGTGTAAGTGATCGGCAGTTCCCTGTCGCCCATGAGGGCGATCGCGACGTCGGTTATATTTGCCGCTTTAACTTTGGGAACAAAGGTCTCACCGCGCTTTCCGTCGGCGAGGGCGGCAAAGACAGTATCGACCGCGCGGTCCAGCGAGAGAAGAAACCGTGTCATCTCCGGCATAGTCACCGTCAATGTTTGCCCCTTTCGGATCTGCTCTACAAAAAGCGGGACGATGGAGCCGCGGGATGCAATGACGTTGCCATAGCGGACGCACATGATCCGAGTGTCGGCACAGTCACGATTGGCCTCGATCAGAACGCGTTCCTGCAGTGCCTTTGTCATTCCCATTACGTTGATCGGTTTGCAGGCCTTATCGGTTGATATGCCGACAACAGTCTCGACCGGAAGGTTGTTCTCCCGAATTGAGCGGACGACATTCTCAGCACCAAAAATGTTGGTCAGCACCGCCTCGAACGGAAAATACTCGCATGACGGGACCTGCTTGAGCGCAGCAGCGTGAAACACGACATCGGCATCGCGCATTGCCGCGGTCAACGCCGAATAATCGCGCACATCGCCGATCCGAAAATTCAAAAGATCTTGGGAATTCTGGTATATGACATCGTCCGTTGCGGCGTCGCGATGCATGTAATCGAGCCGCATGTAATGCTGTTTCGCCTCATCGCGTGAGTAAACGGTAATGCGCGCGGGACGGCCCATTTCACCCGCCAGAAGCCGCTTAACAAGGGTCTGCCCCAGCGAGCCGGTGCCGCCGGTCACAAGTATCCGCTTGCCTTCCAATTGTTTGTTTACCGCCATGTGTCGTAAGGAGTCGGGTCCGATGCCATCCGATCGATCATTTCTTCCCATGTGGGAGGCTGAAAGCCGGTCTCAGAGCGAAAACGATCGGAGAGTAAGCTTCGATCTATATGGAATTCCTCAAAGCGATCGATCGCGATATCTGCAGAGTATGCCGCGTTCGCTAATTCAAGCAGCCGAAATTTATTTATCGGCTCGCTCGAAACGTGATAAAGCCCCCGGAGGTCGGTATGGTTCGAGATCAAATCCCTAATTATATCTGCAAATACGAGGGTTGGAAAGCCGGAGTAGATCGCATTTGAAAAGCCCCTGACGCTGCCTCCGCGGTTCGAAAGGAACCATTCGATGAGGCTGTGCGCGGTGCCCAACTCCCGGCCGATTATCGAGGTTCTGAGCGTCAGGCAATCGCCTTCGCTTACCTCTCCCCAATGCTTGCTTTGGCCGTAGAGGTCAAGGGCATCGGGCGGGTCCGCCTCGCTATATGCCCCCCGGTCTCCTAGAAAGACGCAGTCCGTGCTGACGGTTATGAGGCGAAAACCGAATTCCCCGCTCAGCTCAGCGAGCCGCTGAGGAAAGATGGAATTGATCGAAAGCGTGGTTATGACATCGCTAGCCGAGGGAAGCTGTTTGATCACCCCTACGGCGTTTATAACGACCCCCGGCTGCGACAGTTCGATCGCTCGACGAGTATCGGCGATGTTGGTAACATCGATGCCGGTAATGATCCGGTCCGGCGCGAAGATCCGGTATTTTTCGATCGATTCGAGATCGCCGCGAATCGTACAGTACACCTCATGTTCGATTCCCAGCTCCTGGACAAGTTTGTGACCGAGCATTCCAGCCCCGCCGAATACTAGAATTCGCATTAAGTATTTTCGTTAGGTAAAAGCAAAACTTTAACAGTCGGGTTCTGACCATTAAGGTGCTGGGTTAACTAGCGGCCGCAGTAACCTCGCTGTATAGCTCGGCATATTGAGCCGCGATCCGCCCGAGTCGGAACCTTTCAGCATTTGCGATGCCCTTTTTGATGAGAGATTCCCTCAGATCGCCATCTGCGATCAGCCGAATTACCGCATCGCGGATCGCCGCCACATCCTCAGGGTTGATCAATAACGCTCCGTCGCGCGCAACGTCTCTCATTGGCTCAATCGCGCTCGTGATAACCGGCCGTCCCACGGCCTGTGCCTCGATTATCGGCAGCCCGAATCCTTCGAAAAGCGAGCAGAACACGACGATGTCAGCATTTCGATACTCCTGGTGCATTCCGACGCTGTCGAGATCGGTCACGTTAGAATAATCGACTTGAGATCTCTCCAACAGCTCTGCCTGATCGTCACTTAGCTCGCCTACGATTCGCAATCGGCAACCCAGCTCAGC
>DATHVL010000405.1:0-2478 GCA_035461325.1 Pyrinomonadaceae bacterium | reverse complement strand
ACCGCTTCTGTATATAGCATTTCAAAAGCGCGAAACGTTTCTAGCCGTTCGCCTTTTGCTGCTGATGCCGCCATTGCATAGATCGACGAAAGGTCACCCCCGGCTCTGAGGGCCGCGAGGTCGGAGACCGACGCTGTGGTTTCCGTTTCGGCTGCCCGCTCAAAGATCTTTGCGGTCTCCTCGATCCCGAGGGCGTCAAGCTCAAATGTGTCCAGTTCGTGGGTGTCGGGGCGGAACCGTCTGCGGCTTGCAACGACAAAACGCGAACCGCTCTTCTCAAGTGCTTCGACTGTCAGCCCGGCGGTTTCGCCGGCTCGGCCCGGCGATGTTATCAGATGAACGTCATCCAGCATCACGAACGTACGTACACCGCGAGCCGCGGCTCGCAGCGGGGCGCCAAAGCACGCTCGTAAATAGTGCCGCTCATCAGCTTCGTCAGGAGCCTTGTCGACAAGCCCGATCAGTTCATCTACCATCCCGATATCTGCAGCCGGGGCAAGCCGCGAAAGTTCGTTCAAACTCGGTGCGGCGTGGATGATCATCGGGTCTCGCAGCCGGTAGGCGACGAATTGCGTAAGCATATCCGTTACAAACTTGCGGGCGGCGGCCGTCGGGTCTTCTGTTTCTGCGGCAAACGAGAAATAAACGGGGACGATTCCGCCCGGACGGCGGAAAGCATCGTCAAAGGCCTGAAGCAGGAGCTCAGTCGTGCCGCAGCGGGGCGCTCCCCGCAGGTGCAGCCCGCGGCCGCGGCCCGAACCGGCGGCATGCGCACGCAGCTCGGCCAGCTCAGTTTCCCTGCCGATAAACTCGTCACCCTCCCTCCGGGCGAGAATTGTGATATTAGGTGAGGTATTCATTAATGGATCTTTTCACGGAACGACCGGCCGAGGTCCTCATAGAGCCTGACCTGATTTCGCCCATTATCCTTTGCTTCGTAAAGTGCCATGTCGGCCGCGGTGATCCAATCTTTCGGCTCGACAAATTCCGACGAATAGCCGGCAATACCGACGGAGATCGTAACGCGCCGTTTGGGAAAATCGGTGCGCTCCACCCGCATCCTTATGCGTTCGGCGATAGTGGCGGCCTCTTCAAGCCCCGTCTGCGGAAGCAGGACGGCAAACTCTTCACCGCCGTAACGGGCTGCGACATCGGCCGCCCTCAGCGTTTCCTTTAAGACGTTCGCCACCAACCGTAGAGCTACATCGCCCGCCGTGTGGCCGTATGTGTCGTTGTATGACTTAAAATTATCTACATCGATCATCAAAAGCGCCATCGGGAACCAGAAGTGCCGGCTGGCACGATTCATCTCTTCTACAAGCCGTTCCTCGATATAACCTCGATTAAGCAGCCCGGTGAGCGAATCGGTGATCGACCGTTTCTCGAGTTCCCCCGCCCGCACCTTCAATTCCCCGCGGTCGATCGCGACGGCTATCTGCGGAGCGATCGTATTGAGCAGCTCCACGTCACGCTCCGTGAACGCTGTGCCGTCAGCACGATCGGTGAAGTTCATCACAGCGAGCCTTCGGTCGCCGATCGAAAGCGGATAACTGATGAAGGACGATGTCTTATATTTGCGGTCCGGCGGCGTTTCTTGAAGCCCGGCGAGGGCGAGGTCGGCCGTCATCACATATTGTCCCGTTTCCAGTGTTTTCCGGGCGATCCGGCCTCCTACGTCAACGGTCTGGTTGATGTCGACATGGCTCCCGATGGCGGCTTTTGCCGATAAACGGCCTGACGCGGATTCGGGCACTAGCAGAGAGACCCGTTCCGCACCGAGCAATTCTGCGGAAGCCTGGGCGACCTGCATCCAAAAATCCTCGCGGTCGATCGACCCCAGGCTTTCATTGAACCGCCTGACCCCGCGGTTAATGGTGTCCCGTTTGGAAACCTCGTGGCGAAGCCGGAGGATCTCGATCTGCGGAGCCACCGCGCGTGCAAGCCTGCCGATGGATGAGTAAGGATCTTTGTTTTCGGCGGCGGTCTGAATAGCGATCGCTCCGCGGACGTCGCTTCCGACCTTTACCGGATAAAGGAGCAGCTTACGCGGCGGAATTCCCTCCTCCGGCTGGCGTCGTTCGAGAAGTACGATGGGTTCCTGCCGCTCGGCCGCTTCGGCGATACGTGAGTTATCCGGAACAATGTTGATGTGGATGGGGCGCTCGCGAAGCGCTCCAGTTGACGCTATCCCGTTAAACGAAGACCCCTTGCGTTCCAGCCAGATAAGGGAGTCCGCCCCATAGTGCTTTTCTACAAATGTAAGCACTTGGCCGCAAGCATCCGCATACCCTGTTTCGAGCAGAGAACTGAAGAGCGAACGCCAGGCGGCTGCTTCATCAGCTTCGTCTCGGTGCTGCTGTGTTGCCACAGGTTCAACACTCTCGGCCGGTATCGCAGAAGGTTCTTTGTGTGTCTTAGAAGGTTCAACCTGTCGAGCCGCCGCAACTGCAACGGATCCATCTTGCGGAGCCGTGCTTT
>DATHVL010000404.1:0-6334 GCA_035461325.1 Pyrinomonadaceae bacterium | reverse complement strand
AGCGAGCACGTCAAAGCCGGTGAAATCCGTAGGCATGCCCTTCGGAAACTTATCAGGATGAAGTTCGATAAATCGATTCACGCCCGCGGCAAATCCCTCATATACATCGCGGACATCTTTCGTCAGCGACGCATATTTCGTCTCGGCCTTTGCACGCTGACGGCGCGCGTTAAAATCCGCATCGATGCGTTCAAATCCCGCTACACTCGCCCACCGGCCGCTCGACGAAAGCAGCCGTATTCCCGTCGCATTGCCGTAATCTTCAAGCTGCACCCACGCAAGCGCATATCCCGCGGCGTGAAGATCATTGGCGCGTATATGAGGAACGCCATGCTCGGTGCGGATCACTTCGACCCGCTTCCAAACATCCGTTGCCCGCGAGGCCGACGGCTGGGCAAACACCGCGTTTGAGACTAAGAGAAGTGTGAGAACGACTAACTTGAGCTTATGCATTATAGATTCCGGAGGATTATGGAGTTTCCGAAAATATAACATCATCTATTCGTGAGTTGCTAAGGCGGGCAAAAGAAAAGGCCCCTCGACATCGAGAGGCCTTAGCCAAAATATTGTAATGTTTAGATGTTTACGCCAACCAACCTCGGATTCGCTTTCTTTTTCAAAAGCTTTCGCAGCTTTAGCCGAGCCTTATGCAGTTGCGACTTTGAGGTACCGACCGAGCAGCCAAGTATTCTGGCCACCTCTTCGTGCTCAAACCCTTCGACGTCGTGCAGTACGAATACGTTCTTGTAACCGTTCGGCAGTTGGTCGATCGCGTGCTCGAGAGCGATCTTGTCGACGACCCTCATCCTTTCCGGGTCAGACGTGCCCTTAACGATCTGGTCCGGAGTTTCACCCTCTTCGGTCACCTTCTCGTACTTAACGTTCCGCTTACGGAAGTGCATAAGTACCTGGTTGACCGTCATCCGGTGAAGCCATGTTGTAAAGGCCGAGTCGCCGCGGAAGCTGCCGATCTTACGATACAACTGAATAAAGACGTCCTGCGTCAGATCTTCAGCCTCGTGTGCGTTTTGCAGCATTCTCAGGCAGATCGAATAGACCCTGCGATGATGCCGCTGATAGATCTCTTCGAAAGCGACCATGTCGCCCTTGGAGGCTGCCTGTGCCAGATCAAAGTCACTGGCCTTGGCAATATCAAGCGCCCCCTTTTTCTTGGTTGTTTCCTTAGCCGTGCCGGCATCGCTTTGCCAAACAGGATAATTTAATGTTTCAGTAGTCATTTGCTTGTAACCCCCGCAAGTAAAGAATCAATTCGCGTGCCAAACTAAGGGATGTTCTTTGTTTCCACGAAACGCCCCCGTTTTTGTTGCATTTTTAGGGGACAATACTGAATTCGGCGAACAAAACGATAAGGATTCACATCCTAACGCTGTAGGCAATAGAGGGCACTGTGCACGATTTCGTGTATGTACGGAATCGGTGCACTTATTGTGCTGTGAGACTCGCGGTGCTATATTGCCTTGGCTGAGCGAACGTTCTGATCAATGAAATTAAGCAGTTTATTTATTTTTCGGTCTCTGATAATGGTGTCCATTGCCGCGAACATTGCTTTTTCGCAACTCGGCGAGCCGCGCTCGAGCCAGGAGGTATCGGATGACGACGGTCTCCCGGTGCTGATAAAGCACCTACCGGAATGGGCAAACCTGCGGGAAAGCATAGTGTTCGCGACCGAGCCGGCAGAGCTCACTGCGGGCCTGGGCGAACGGCCGCTATTTGAGCAGATCGATTGGGCCGGCGGGACTGAGGCCGCCGCGGCTCCGTACCCGGCAGGAACGCTGTTGATCATTGAATATACGACTCCGCCGGCGGCAACCGACGCGAATTTTCGGTTCAGTGAGTTCTTGAATGCCAACCCCGAGTCGGGGATCGCCCATCGGCGGATCGGGAACTATATGGCGTTTGTCTTAGATGTCCGCGACCCGGCGGGAGCCGAGGCCCTGCTCGATCAGGTCAAGTACGAGAAGACAGTGCAGTGGCTGGGTGAAGACCCCTTTTTGCTGCAGAAGATCGAGCGTTATTTCGCGATGACGGGCCGCGATGTGGCTCTTGCCACGGTCACGTGGATCGCGAGCGGCGCAACGATCGCGGTGGTGATCGGGATCTTTGCCGGCATAATCTTTTTTCGGGTCCGGGAGAAGGGTCGAATGACGCGAACAGCATACTCCGACGCCGGCGGCCTGACACGTCTTAATCTCGACGGCCTGGCTGAGCCCCTCATTCGCGATCGATCTTAATCGGGCAGCGATTCCAGCAGCCGGTCAATATCCTCTTCGTTGTTATAAAAGTGCGGTGCGATCCGCAGGCGGTCTCCTCGGGGCGAGACGACCACCTGCTGCTCGTGCAGGTGCTTTGCAATGTCGGCTGATTCGAGACCGCGGCGGTGTTTGATGCAGACGATCGCCGATGCCTCGCCCGCCCGACGGGAACTGATGATGTCGTAATCCATCGAGGAAAGGCCGTCGCAAAGCCGATCGGATAATCCCTGTAGATAAGATTCGATACGATCGAGGCCCGTTTCATTTAATAACAATAGACTTTGCTCGAGTCCGTAGAAAAGTGAAGACGGGCCCGTACCGCTTTCCCATCCTAGAGCGTTCGGTTTGAAAGGCTGTTCGCGATCGTCAAAATGCCACGGATGCTCGACGCTGATCCAGCCGACAAGAGCGGGCTCGATCATTTCGCGGGCCCGGTCCGAAACGTAAATGATCCCGCAGCCCTCGGGCGCGCACAGCCATTTGTGGCTCGCACCGGCGGCTAGGTCAACGCCGAGAGCTGAGAGGTCGTAGGCGTGCGCTCCGAATCCCTGAATGATATCGACGGCGAACAGGGCATCGTATGAGTGAGCGGCGTCTGCGAGTTTGCCCAGGTCGGCTCGGAAGCCGGAAGCGAACTGAACGGAGCTGATCGAGACGAGACGGGTGCGCGCATCGATCATGCCGGCCATTTCGTCGAGATCGATGCGGCCCTCACGCTCCTCAACTAATCGGAGCTCGACGCCGTAGCGGTCGCGGGCCATCCGCCACGGATAGAAATTGGCAGGAAACTCGCCGGCAAAGCTGACTATGTTGTCACCTTCGCGCCAGTCAATTCCGTTGGCGATCGAAGCGAAACCGTCTGAGGTGTTTCGCATAAACGCGATCTGTTCGCTTCGAACGTTGAGCATACCGGCGATCAATGCGCGGCACCGCTCTTTGGTTTCGACCCAGGCGGGGTAATGATCCGCACCGTGAGCCGCGACGTCGTTGAGCTGTGACAAAACCGCGTCGATGGCTTTTTGGGGCAGGGGAGAGACGGCGG
Organism: Pyrinomonadaceae bacterium; assembly: GCA_035461325.1. Taxonomy (GTDB): domain Bacteria; phylum Acidobacteriota; class Blastocatellia; order Pyrinomonadales; family Pyrinomonadaceae; genus OLB17. Next base: position 3,019 of record DATHVL010000404.1, on the reverse strand, counting down.
CGCTATTTAAATATGCGTGCGTTTCGGTTGCCCGAAATTGTGATCGGATCTTTTCGTTCATTAGCCTTTAATCCCACTCCGGAAATGCATCGCTTATCTTATTCTCTTTGTTGAAACGGATGGTGATGAGCAACTTTCTCTTCGCGAATCTCACCCGATATCGAAAGTCGCGAACGCCATCCTCTTTATCTGTGTGGGCAAGTAGTTCGATACTCTGCAGTTCGCCGAATGACAGCCAACGCCCCGCGATCTGGCTCCGGTTCGGAAAAATATCCTCGCTCGCAGGCGGAGCGAACATAGTTGCCTCGAGCTTATTTGGGCCTAGTCGTACTAAGAAATCTCTTGCGATCGCGGTCACCTGCGGTTCTTTATCTTCGATCGCGGGAATGGCGTCAATGCTCAGCTCGGGAGCAAATATGGCCATTAACTCGCGAGTGATCACTTCCGGATTTGCGCCGCGGCGATTTGTGAACGCTATCACGGCAAGATCCTTTTCCGGATAGCGATCGAAATTTGCGGTAAATCCCTGCCAGCCGCCGCTGTGACCGATTATCTTCTTGCCGTTGACGTCCTTAATGTGCCAGCTGAATCCCCATGGCTGAGCGACGCCGTCATTGGTGACGACCTTTTTCCACATGGCATCGTAGCTTGACGGCGATAACAGCTTTCTCTGGTGCAGAGCAGCCTCAAAGTTGGCCATGTCGAGGACGGAAAGGTACAGGGCTCCGTCGGCCGTTGTATTCAGCGTCGGTGCGACCCACTCCTGATTCTTGAGCTCGCCGTCGACAATCCGGTAACCCGCCGCTCGGTTCGGGATTATATCAGCCTCGCTGATGATCCGTGCGGTCGTCATCCCCAATGGAGTGAACACACGCTCCTTTAGGAAATCGCCGTAAAACTTCCCCGTTACCTTATGGATCAGGAGGCCGAGCGTTACAAACCCTAAATTGCTGTAGCCGCGTTTTTCGCCGAGCCTGAACGCCAGTGGAGTAGCCCGGACGAATTTGTACATTTCATCTTCGGAAAGATCTTCTCGATAGTCAAAATCGTCCGGGTAACCACCCATTCCCGACGTATGTTCCAGGAGATCGCTGACCGTGATCCCGTCCCATTCCGGCGGAGCGTCGGTAAGGTACCTATTGATCTTGTCCTCGAGCTTTAGTTTCCCTTCGTCGACCAACATCATGATCGCGAAGACGGTGAATGCCTTTCCTACCGAACCCGACTGAAAGACCGTTTCGGGCTTGACCGGTACGTTGTGCTCCACATTAGCAAGCCCGTAACCCTTCGCCAAGATGATCTTCCCCTCACGCATTACTGCGACGGAGATTCCCGGAATCTTCTCCGCTGCCATGTGATCCTTAATATATTCATCTACTTTTGCTTCCAGGTCTGTCTGACCGGTTGCCGGGAGGCAGAGCAAAACGAACAGGAAAAGAAGCACGAGAGAGGGAGCAAGATGGTATGAGCGGATTTTCATTTTGGCATTTTACACAAAAGAGTGCGGGAGGGCGAACGGCTGCTCAATGCCAAAAATCCTTTGACAAACAGTATTTAGACGGATAAGTTCTAAACTGGCGACGTGCAGCCAACGGCGAGCAGTTGGCCCTGCATCTTAGTGTTTCCCGTATGTTCGATCTAAGAAGAAAGAATCGTGAACTTCCTCTCGGTGGTGTTATGCCGGCGGATGATCACGATATAGAAGTGGTCCATCTCCGCCGAGAATCCCGGCAGGGGTTGTGGGCAGAGAGCCTGCGGCTTGCTCGAGATGTTTTTCTGATTCTCGTGATCTTTGTACTGCTGGGCGTATTTGCTGTGCAGCCGGTGGTTGTTGAGGGGACATCGATGCTGCCGCAGTTGAACGACGGTGAGAGGCTTTTGGTCAACAAGCTGGTGTATTACAACATTCAGGGAGTGAGGTGGGGACATCTCGAACGCGGCGATATCGTCGTGTTTTGGTACCCGAAAGAACCGGACAAGAGTTACGTCAAGCGGATCATCGGCCTGCCGGGCGAAATGGTCGAGGTACGCAGCGGGAAGGTTTACATAAACGGCTCCGAGCTGGTCGAGGATTATCTTGACATCGAGCACAACCGGACGCTTCCGAGCTGGCCCGCACGTAAGGTCGAGAATCATCATTTCTTCGTGATGGGCGATAACCGCGACAATTCATCGGATTCGCGATATTGGGGGCTGGTGCCGGAGAAGTATATTTACGGCAAGGCGTTTTTCAGATATTGGACGCCCGCAAGCATGGGATTCTTGGAGCACGGCGAGTATGAAAATTTTGTTCCCGAAGACAGCAGCGGCATATCTGGGATGGAGCTCGAAAGCCACGGTACACCCGATATAGATGTATCGGTGCCTTAGGCCAAAGCGGCATTGGCGGCAGGCAGGCGTTAGGGTAAGATTTCTCTAATGGCTGAGAAGACAAAAGCACTATTAGTGCTGGAAGACGGACGCACCTTTGCGGGTGCGTCTTTTGGCGCTGACGGAGAGGCGTTTGGCGAGATGGTCTTTAATACATCGATGACGGGCTATCAGGAGATCTTGACCGATCCGAGCTATGCCGGGCAGATCGTCTGTATGACCTATCCGCTTATCGGCAACTATGGCGTGAATGAGGAAGATGTGGAATCACGGCGGCCGTGGGCCGAGGGGCTTGTGGTAAGAGAGGCGAGCCGCATCGCGTCAAACTGGCGCTCGACGGAAACGCTGCAAGAATATCTGATACGCAACGGCATTGTCGCCATCGAACATCTCGATACACGAGCACTGGTTCGGCACATACGCGACAAGGGGGCGATGCGTGCGGCTATATCAACTGTCGAGACCGATCGGGAAAAGCTGCTTAGCCGGGTGCTGGGATCGCCGGAGATGGCGAGCCGCGAACTTGCATCGGTTGTGACGGTTGACGAAAGTTTTGAGTATCCGGCAATGGACAACGCTCGGCTGCATATCGTCGCCTATGATTTTGGTGTGAAGAACAACAGCCTGCGAGAGTTTGCCCGGTTTGGCT
>DATHVL010000403.1:0-3083 GCA_035461325.1 Pyrinomonadaceae bacterium | reverse complement strand
GATCAAGCAGCTTCATGGTCGCATTTCCGTAAAGCGATCGGATACCGCTTTTCGTCTTCAAAGCATTGAACTGTGTGCGGTTGACGCGCGTCAAAACGATCGGGAGTTCCGTCAACGCATATCCGCCGGTAATTCCCAGCGACTGCATCATCAGAAACTCTGAGCTTGCGGGCTTTTGGACAAATGTAATGGCGACCGGCGTTAGTGCCAGCGGATTAGAGTTGATCTGCGCAGCCAAACGCTGATCCACCGAAGGCGCTGAAAACGCAGCCGCAGTGGCCATGCAGATCATCGAAATTGCCAAAAAGGATCTTTGAAGCCGTTTCATTGTTATCTCCTCCCGATATGCGACCATATTAATTACCCGGTCTTGAACAATTCTTGAGCCGTTCTTGAGGCGTTATAAAAAGGGCGGCACCGAGTTAACGGCACCGCCCGAAAGTGGCGTTGATCAGCCCGCTGAGGAGCTATTGCAAGCGGATGAACGTCACCTTTTTCGTCAGCGGATTTACCGTGAACCGGAACAGCCCGCTCACCCCGTCCGTGACAGCTGTGGTCGTCGACCCGCCACCGCTGGATCGCGTGCCGTTGTTCTCGTTAGGCGAGCCCTCCGGCAGCAATTGCGTCGCCGTTATCGTGTAATCGGCCGGCCCGTTTGCCCAACCCAACACACGGAGGATGTAGGTCGTGTTCGGCTGAACGGCCGACGACACGAACTCCGTAGCACTCGCCGTAGCCGAACGCTGAATGATCTGCCCGTCAACAGTGCGGAGCTCAAAATCGAGGTCCGGGGCCAAGGTCGATGTCAGCGTCCCCTCAAGGAATAGCGCGTCTGAAGCCGTCGTCACCGCTATCTCATCCCACGTGATCCCCTTGAATGCCGGGTCGCCCCAGGTAGCGCTCGCTTCCGGTTCAAGCGAGGGCTCACCGAACAGCAGCGTACCCGTGTGAGATTGGGTCAACAGCGAATAGACCGCCGGCGGGGCCGGATCGGAATTCCCGTCGCCGCTCTGCGATCCCGTACCGATAGTCGAACCCGCAAACGCGTTTCCATGAATGCGTGCGTCGAAGGTAAATAGCTGAAGCGCCGGGTTGTTGAACTCGATGCGCTTTGCTGCCGACTGCTGGCCGAGTGCGAGCGACTGGTTATATACAAAGGTGTTGCCGTTCGCATCCGCGTTTCTCACCGTCACTGCCGGATTCGAAATGCTGACGATCTCAAAGTCGATCGGGCTGTAGATAGTCTTATCGGTCGAAAAAGCCCCACGGGCATTCGTCAGCCGGTTATCGAACGCGGTGACGCCGCCGGCAAAGCTGATGTTCGAGATCGCCGTGTCGACTTGTGCCGTCAGGTCCTGGCGAACCTGTCCCGCTTGGGACGAGCCCGAGAGATCGGAGAATCCGAGCTGGCCGGTCGAATTGACTCCGATCGCACGGACCACGTATTCGCTGTCGAACAGGCTGTTCAGCCCGGCCGGTGCGAAAACCTGGTTGATCGGCCCCCTGTCGGTGTAACTCGTCAGATCGCCGTCAACAAAATCCACATGCCGAAATCCTGTGGTCGACGCGTCACCGTCGTTGAACTCACGTCGCCCGTTGGGCTCGCGCTGACCCGGGAGGTGGGCCTTTCGTTTGAGCACCTGATAGGCGAGCGCGTCCGGAACCGGGTCCCAGCTTACTTTCAATGTTCGAGTCGATGCAGGTTCGACAGTGATGTTCGACGGGACGGCCGGAGCCGCTTGGCCGCCGGCAAACGGCGTCACCTGCGTAGAGATCGTCGCCCTTCCGCCGGTCACTTCGACCGCGTTAACGCCGAGTTCCTTTGCCGCGAAGATCTGCTCGATCATCGCCCGGTGCTTGCCCGGTGCCGAGGCATCCGTCGTGTCCGTCGAGTAAAGCATCTGGTCCGCAAGCAGCAGTGCATCGCGCGATTTCACCATCGTGTCCGGTGATGTCGTGCCCAGTATGTACATCGATCCTAGAAAGATCCGTTCAAAGATGTGCGTCCCCTTCGTGATCGGCTTCAATGCCTGGCCGTCACTCGGCCGCGGACGTTTGAATTCGGTCGCCTCGGGGTACATCCGGTTTAGCATCTCCCGAATGTTCCACATTGTAGACATATATATCTCACCGTCGTAATGCTCCTGAAAGATCGGCACACCGCCGCTCAACAACGTCCCGATATCTGAATATTTCAGTGTCGATTGCGCACTGCGAATATACGCGATCGAGTCGGGGTCGCGGCCGAGATCGCGATACCGCTGCCGTAGCCGGTAAGCATTTACAACGTAGTCGCCGAGGCTGGCATTGTCGGTTATGGTAAAGGCCCACATATCCGCCTGGCCCTCGTTCAGTGCACCGCCCTCTGTTCCCTCAAGCCCCGCGATCGGCGACGTTATAGCGTGCATGCCCTCGTGATACGGCACGGTCCCCTCGAGCGCGAGATCGTTGAAAAAGAAGCCGTGCCCGTAACTCGTGGGGTTTACGACCACCGGTGATTTGGCTCCGGTCACGTCCTCGATGATGCTGGTCAGATTTAAGGCAAAGGCATTGTCCAGCCCAAGTACTTTCTGCACGAATTCCGGATCCGTCGCCGGCGGATAGCTTCCTCCCGCGATCGGCGTGAGCACATCCGGCACATGGACCGTTGCCGGCAGCGGTGTCGTTGCGTTCGGATAGTCGTCCGGGAACGCTCCCTGTGAACCGAAGGTGCCCGGGTCGCCGCCCCGGTGCAGCCAGTCAACGTACTCGATCAAATAGGTGGTGAAAAAGAAAGCATTGATCTCATCCTGATGTTCCGCCGGTTCGGCGAAATGGTCCTGCTCGTTCGTCCGGGCCTCGAGCGCCGTCGGGTCGTCTTTGGCAAAATGCCACGTACCGAGAGCCGCTTGGCCGAATGGCTGTTTTGTCGCGAGAACGTTATTTACGACCGTGTGCGTGCCGGTGAGCGTACCGTTCAGGCCGGTGATCACGTTTTGCGGGTCGAACTTCCTCAACGTTACGCGTTCCTGATCGCACGGCCGTCCGTCGCAAATACTGATGATGCCCTGATCCTTCAACTCCTGCGTGATCCGCGGATATTT
>DATHVL010000402.1:0-2627 GCA_035461325.1 Pyrinomonadaceae bacterium | reverse complement strand
GGCCGTAGAACACCAACTTGCCGCGCATCAGGATGACGATCTTATCGAAGAGCGGTACGTTCTCCATAGCGTGCGTCGTCATTATTACCGTGCGCCCGGACTCAGCGATCTGTTTGAAGAGCCGCATTATGCGGTCTTCGGTCACCGGATCGAGTCCCGACGTCGGTTCGTCGAGAAATATCACAGATGGCTTTGTGATCAGCTCGACCGCAATAGAAACACGCTTTCGCTGCCCGCCGGAGAGTTTGTTGACGGCTACGTTTTTGCGTTCCGATAGGCCGGTGACGTCGAGCACCTCGTCGATGATGGTCGTGATCTCCGAACGCGAAACGTCGCGGGAAAGCCTCAGCTTTGCAACATAATAGAGCGTTTTATATACCGTGAGTTCCCGGTGGATGATGTCGTCCTGGGGCACGTAACCGATCGCCTGTTTGAGCGAATCGAAATGCTGGTACAGGTCGAGATTATTGACCCTGACGTTGCCTTGGCCAGCGGGCCTAACACCGTTTAGGGCCTCGATAAGCGACGATTTCCCTGCTCCGGATGGGCCGATCACGCCAACGAACTCATTCGGCGCGACGGAAAGCGAGATGGCGTCTAGCAGCTTAAGCCGCCCTCCACCGGCTTTGACATCTCTGGTCAGGTTAACGGCATCAACACGGGTCTTTGATCGCGTGTCGTAAACCGCAATCGCTCCCGATGAGTCTATCCGCAGAAGGAACGCACCGATCTGAACGGAATCTGAGGTTCCGATCACCGACCGAGATGCGCGGTTACCATTGATAAAAATGCCGTTAGTGGATCCGAGGTCTTCGACTAGTACTTCCGCGCCCGTCTGGGTGAGGCGGGCATGGCGATTGGAGATCTGCAAGCCGTCGAGCCGGATGTCGCAACTCTCCTCCCTGCCAACGGAAAGCACGCCCTTATCGTCGAAATGGGCTGTTAACAGGAGCTGCGGTTCACCCGACGACTCGCGGGCGCCGCCCATCTTTGAGGTATCCAGCCGGACGACCATCGTCTTTGGGGAGAATTCCTCGTGAGGGGACTTTGCATCTGTGTATGCGGCGGGAGTCAGAGACGGGGCCGTGAAGCTCAGGACGGGGCCGCCCATCCCGAGTTGAATCTCGTCGTTGTCAAAAAGCTCGACGGCGGTGGTGATACGCTGGCCGTTAACAAGCGTTCCGTTAAAGCTGTTGTTATCCGTGATCGTATAACCTCGGCCGGAGGGGCTTATCTCGGCGTGCCGACGCGACACCATCCCGGCTCCCTCTTCGATCAGAACTTCGCACGAGGTATCGCGGCCGAGCCAAACCGGTCGGCCTGCGATACGAACGGGCGGCCGGGCAATGCCTTGAAAATGGAGCACCGCCTCAACAGGTGTAGCTGCCGGGGTCGTTGGCTGCTGAACTAATGCCTTTGGCTCAGGGGTTGGAATGCTAATGGGCGTTTGCTGCGCGTTGCTTGCCTCAACGTCAAACCAAATGACCTTTATAACGGGGCCATCCGTTCCAAGCTGAATCGCACTGCCTACAGGCAGCGACATCGGCCGCTCCATTTTTTGGCCGTTTAGATAGGTACCGTAGGTGGAACCCAGATCGAGGATCATCCACTCCCCGTCATTCCAACGGATCTCTGCGTGACTGCGCGAGACCATAGGATAGCGAGCCTTATCAAACGAAAGGTCGCAAGACTCGTCTCGTCCAAGCGAGATCGTCGTTTGGGAAAATGACCTTTCGGGCAAGAGCTGGCCCTTTTGGTCTTCGGCAAGAGTTATGTTCATTTGAGTCCGGGCGGTATCAGCCTATCGATTTTAGCCTAATCCCTCGAAAAGACGAAAAGCGGCTCACAGTGGGGCGAACTGACCCTTTATCATCCGGCGGAGGGGCAAATTTCCCTAGCTCGGAAATGAAGTGCGAAAAGCGGCTGGTGCTATAACTTGTTGACACAGCGAAGCTTATATAATTTCCATTCGACCGGCAGAAGGGCATAGGGTTTGCACAAGATAAAGGTTCGATAGACGATTCGATCCGGATCGTCCCGCCGGAATTCACTATGGATGTGACCATTGCCCCAGCGTCAACGCAGTTCGCTTCGATCGGAGCCGTGACGGGAGCGGACCTGTATTCAACGAATGAAGATCTTCCCCGCATACTCATCGTGGACGATTCGGTAGTGGTTCGGCGCTCGTTTTCGAAAATACTTGCATCTGGTTACGAGTGTGTCGAGGCAGAATCGGCCATTGACGCCCTAGCCTGCCTGCGCGAATCGCATTACGACCTGGTGATCACAGATATCATGATGCCGGGCCTCTCGGGGATCGAGCTTCTCCGCAAGGTTATCGAGACGTATCCGGAAACGGCGGTGCTCGTAGTCTCGGGTGTCGACCGTCCACAGCGGGCTCTAGACGCGGTCCGGCTAGGCGCCTTCGATTATCTGATCAAGCCCTGCGATCCGGCCGTACTTCAACTCACGGTCGAGCGGGCATTGGAACGAAGAACCCTGATCGAGAACGCTAAACGGTATAAGCGTGACCTCGAAGACCGTAATGAAGAGCTGCTACGCGGCAAACGACAGCTTGAACGACTGCAGGCGCAGATCGTCCACAGCGAAAAAATGGCATCGCTCGG
>DATHVL010000401.1:0-3142 GCA_035461325.1 Pyrinomonadaceae bacterium | reverse complement strand
GCGACGCGATAAAGATCGCCTATCGTGGTCTTCGTCGCCGCCTTGGCGGCCGCGTCGGATTCCGTCGATGCCACGTCGTTCAGAAATGATTTTGCATTATCTGTCTGTGCCGGATCGACCTTTTCCGTCTCGATCATCAGGCGGTAGGCTTCGCGAGCCCCGCTGACAGCCTTTGCTCGCTGTTCCGTCACCTGTGCCGCGCTCAACGCGTCCCCTGACGGATTCTTCAGCATCGTCCACGATTGGAAGAACGCCCCTGCCGCAGCTCCGAGATCGTCTTGGACCTTTTTCATCGCCGCGTTCTTCACCGCCGCGTCGGGAGCTTTTGCATTGGCGTTATAAGTCTCAACCGCGCGGTTCGTAAGAGCTAGCCCTTTATTCGTTAGAAATATGGGGACACTGCCGAGATATTCCGGGTCCGCCGCAATGCCTTCATCATATTTGGCCACTGCAACGTCGTAATTCTTTACCTGGAACGCTTCGTTCCCGGATTTGAGTGAATCAGCAATGATACGGTTTGTTTCTTCGGTCTTCCGATTCTTCTCTTCAACTTCCTTGACCTTTGCGTCAAATTCCGCCTTTGCTTTCGCCGCGTCCGCAACAGCCGCCGCCGTCGCCTCGCCTCCGAGATTTACCGCGGCTGCACCCGCATTACGCACTTCCTCTTCGGTTAAAACGCGGCCGTCACCCGGCTCGACAATGATCTCGATACCCTCCATTCCCGCCTTCACACCGGGATGGACCCGCGGAGAAATTCCGGGGCCGCTGATGGCAAGTGCGATATCCTGACCGAACATAAAGCCGACAAAGCTAAACTCTCCGCGCCGGTTTGTCTTAGTCGATGAAAGTTTGCCGCGCGAAACATCCATGCGATAGGGCTCCACAAGTGCTCCCTCAACGGGTTCCGTGGTTCCGTCCGCTTTCCGAATCTTGACGACCCCTGCGGCCGGCGCCGACTGGGCATAAGTCGCCACAGTTCCCGCACTAATAAGGGCAAGGAATAATCCCATTCCGATAAAACTTTTCTTAAACATTTTTGGGTTCTCCGATTTAGGTTTCTTACTCCGAAACGCGATTTTAAGATGCTGCTTCCGTTTAAAGGGTTTGTAGTTTTAGTTATGATATCCCATCCCGGACATAAAATCGAAGTGTGGCCGACACGCTTTAGGGGCAGGTTTGGGGGCTTTCTCCTGTTCCCAATGATGTTCTCCGTGATACGTTTATCTTTGAGTTACCGATGATAGACAAGCCGAATGACGACCGCAATTTACAACTTTAGCGCCGGCCCGGCAATGCTGCCGCCCCCCGTCCTCGAAAGGGCTCGCGACGAGATGCTCTCTCTTCGCGGCATCGGCACCAGCGTGATGGAGATCAGCCACCGCTCCCCCGATTTTGAAGCGGTGCGAAGTGCCGCGGAAACTGGCATTCGCGATCTTATGGCCCTCGGCAATGATCATGAGGTGCTTTTCTTCCAAGGCGGAGCAACCCTTCAGTTCTCGATGATCCCGATGAACATCTTGGGCCCGGGCGATTTCGCGGATCACATCGTCACCGGTGCGTGGAGCGAAAAAGCCGCAATTGAAGCATCACGGTACGGCGACGCACGCGTTATCTATACTTCCAAAGAGGGTGGGTATCGCACTGTCCCGCAGCCTGATGAGCTAACCATCGATCCACGGGCAGCTTACGTTCATTACACATCGAACGAAACTATCGACGGCGTCGAGTTCAAGTACGATCTCGACGGCGGCGGCGTCCCGGTCATCTGCGACGCGTCCTCAAACATTCTGTCGAAGCCCTTCGATCCGGCAAGGTACGCGTTGATCTACGCCGGTGCACAGAAAAATATCGGCCCGAGCGGCGTCACCGTCGTTATCATTCGAAAAGACTTGATCGATCGCGTCCCGTCGGGACTGAGCCCGGTAATGGACTACCGCCGCTCCGCCGCTGAGCACTCGATGGTCAATACGCCCAATACCTGGGGCATCTATTTGATCAGCCTCGTATGCGATTGGCTCGAGGAACAGGGCGGCGTTGACGCAATGGCTCGGCGAAATGCAGAAAAGGCCGCCATTCTTTACAACGCGATCGACGGAAGCGACGGCTTCTTTTCAGGGCATGCCGAGCCCGCTGCGAGATCGTTGATGAATGTAACTTTTCGGTTGCCCTCGCCCGATCTCGAAGAGCTTTTCATCGCCGACACGGAACGCGAAGGGATGGTCGGTTTGAGGGGGCATCGATCAGTAGGCGGCATCAGGGCATCGATCTACAACGCGTTCCCGCGTGAGGGGGTCGAGGCTCTTGCGGATCTCATGGGCGATTTCATTTCGCGACGCGGTTAATGGCTGCCGCCGATATCGCCTCGGCAAGGGCGGGCTCATCCTCCGGATCTACCGTGCGTAGATCGAGCAGATATCGCCCGTCCTCGATCCGCCCGATGACCGGCGTCGCTCCCGATCTCAATTCCTGTTCGAACGTCTCGGCCGAAACGCCGTCCTTTGTGAGCGCGATCAGTGCGGTAGGAAGCCGGGAGCCGGGCACTGAACCGCCGCCGATAACCGAGTCTCCGGCGATTAGTTCCGACTCGATCCCGCTCCCCTTTATCTGTCCCGCGAATCGCTCCGCCCTCGCATTTATCTCATCTCGGGTCGCCGCCAGCATACGATGCACCGGAATCTCTTCGCCTTCCGCTTCGCGGGCATAGGAGCCGAGCGTTGCCTCGAGCGCGGCGTACGCCATCTTGTCCGCACGCAGGACGCGATATAGGGGATGCTTTCGCATTTTGGCGACGAGATCGGCCCGGCCCACGATGATCCCGCTCTGCGGTCCGCCGAGCAACTTGTCCCCGCTGAATGTTACAAGATCCGCCCCATCCGCAAGCGACCGCGAGATGATCGGCTCGTCGACCAGAATGCCTCCAAGATCGGAAAATGCTCCCGATCCCGCATCCTCCAAAAATAATATTCCCTTTTCGCGCGCCAGTGCGGAAAGTTCACTATTCGAGGGCGTCGCGGTAAACCCGACGACGCGATAATTCGAGGGGTGAACGCGTAGTATGGCGACGGTCTCCGGCGTGATCGCCCTCTCATAATCAGCGAGCTTTGTTCGATTGGTCGTGCCGACCTCCCGCATCACCGCACCC
>DATHVL010000400.1:0-4866 GCA_035461325.1 Pyrinomonadaceae bacterium | reverse complement strand
ATACTCGGTGCTTTGATCGGCTTGGGTGTCGACCGGGACGAGCTTGTGGCCGAGATCAGTAAACTCGGGCTAACCGGATATGAGATCAAAGTCGAACGCGTCGACCGTTCCGGAATTTCGTCGATTCACGTGGATGTAATTGTTCCGGAAGAGAAGGCACACCGACATCTGCGGCATATTCTTGAGATCGTCAATAATTCGGAACTGAGCGATGGCGTGAAAGCTCGAATGAATGCGATCTTCACGCGGCTTGCCGAGGCTGAAGCAAAGGTGCACGGAACTGACGTCGAGAAGGTGCACTTTCACGAGGTCGGGGCGATGGACGCGATAATCGACGTTGCCGGAGCCTGTATCGGATTCGAAATGTTGGGGATAGAGCGATTCGTCTGCTCAAAGATCCACACCGGGAGCGGTTTTGTTCAGATGGAACACGGCAAGTTTCCGGTTCCTCCGCCCGCGGTAAGTGAACTTCTTAAAGATATTCCGATCTATTCGACCGAGATCGAAGGTGAATTGATAACGCCGACCGGTGCGGCGATAATCTCAACGCTCTGTGACAGTTACGGCGCATTACCTGAGCTAAAAGTTGAACGAACGGGGTATGGGGCCGGGACAAGAACATACGAGGGCTTTCCAAATGTGCTGCGGCTTTTTGTGGGAACAGCCGCAGCTGAAGACACGCGGGCCGCTACTGCGAACATCACAGAGGACCTCTTGGTGTTGGAGAGCAATTTGGACGACGCGACGCCTCAGGTGCTGGGATATCTGATGGACCGCTCGCTTGAGCTTGGGGCGCTTGATTGCTGGTTTACGCCGGTACAGATGAAGAAGAATAGGCCGGGAATATTGGTGTCGATACTTTGCCGGAGAGGCGAGAAGGTGCCACTTGCAGAACTGTTATACAGAGAAACGACGACGATCGGGATCAGGGTGAGGGGCGTTCAGCGGGAAAGCCTGCCCCGCGAGGTGCGGAAGGTTTCGACGATGTACGGTACAATAAGTGTAAAGACCGCTTATCTAAATGGTGAGACCGTGAATGTCATGCCGGAGTACGACGATGTAGCCGCAGCGGCTACAGAGCACGGGGTGCCGTTCAACGCGGTATGGGAGGCGGCCCTTGCGGCATCGAGAATTGGCCAATCCGCCGGAGCGTAATGACACAGAGTTCAAAGACAGACAGGGATAAGATCGCCGCGGGCGTCCGGTTGATGCTCGAGGGAATGGGTGAGGATCCGGATAGGGACGGTCTTCAGAAAACGCCCGAGCGGGTGGCGGATTTTTACGCCGAGTTGACCGAGGGGATGTGGCAGGATGCCGAGAGCCATATCGTGCCGCTGCCGGGGGATTCGCACGACGAGATGGTGATCGTGAAGGACATATCGATCGCCTCGGTTTGTGAGCACCACCTCGCGCCGTTCGTCGGCAAGTGCCACATAGCATACATACCGAAGGATGGCAGGATCATCGGGCTTTCGAAACTTGCCCGTATCGCGGAGATCTATTCGCGGAGGCTGCAGGTCCAGGAACGGCTTACGCAGGAGATCGCAAATACTCTGTTCACAAAACTCGACCCGCTGGGGGTGATGGTGGTCATCGAGGCCGAGCATACCTGCATGACACTACGCGGGGTGAAAAAGCCGGGTGCAATGACGATCACTTCCGCCGTTTTGGGCGGATTCAGAAAAGATCCGCGTACCCGCGCCGAGGCAATGTCCCTGATAAAGGGCTAACAAACAACATTAACTGTCGTAAACCGACACTTGAAGAAAAACATGAAATACAAATTTATTGGAATTGGCCTGGTTTTGTTTGCTTTGGCATCGCTGCCGGCATCGGCACAGCGAGACCTTTCCGCACTTCTTGACGGTACGAAGATGAAAGAGCGGGTCAAGATACTCTCCGCCGACGAGTTCGAGGGGCGCGGCCCCGGATCGGAGGGGAGCAAAAAAGCCGCGGACTATATTGTTTCGGAGCTTAAGGCAGCCGGAGTAAACCCGGGCAACGGCAACAGCTATTTCCAAAATGTGCGGCTGGTCGGCGTAAAGGTCGACCCGGCAACGCTCCTGACGGTGACGCCTGCCAAGGGTGAGGCCGTGTGCCTCAAGTTCGGGGACGATTTTGTGGCCACGACCGGAGCCCAGCGTTCGGGCGTTTCGGTGGATGCAGAACTCGTTTTCGCGGGGTATGGCATTGAATCGCCGTTGTATAAGTGGAACGACTACAATGGGCCCGCAGCCGATTATCGCGGAAAAGTGCTGTTGATAATGGTCAATGATCCGCCGGCGACTGAGGCTGAGCCAAACCTGTTTGGCGGCAAGGCCCTCACCTATTACGGCCGATGGACCTACAAGTATGAAGAGGCGGCCCGACGCGGAGCGGCCGGGGTCATTTTAATTCATTCGACCGACTCGGCGGGGTACGGATGGAACGTCGTCCGGACATCATTCGGGGGCCCGAGATCTGAGATCGAAAGAGCCGCCGGGGACAAAACGCCGTATCTAGATCTGATGTCGTGGGCAACTGAAGACGCAGTTCGGTCGATGCTGAAGAGCGGCGGCCTTGACCTGGACGAGCTGCGTAAGAAGGCGTCTGTTCGCGGATTCAAGCCGGTGAAGACCGGGTTGCGGGTTAAGATCGGTTTGGACGCCACAATATCTAAATTCGAATCGCCGAACATCGTCGGGGTTATACCGGGGCGCGACGCGAAGCTGAAGGACCAATACGTCATATACACCGCCCACTGGGACCATCTGGGAATGGGCGAGGCCGACGCCGACGGAGACAGGATCTATAACGGGGCATATGATAATGCGTCCGGCGTTTCAGCCGTCATCGAGATCGCAAATGCCATCAATGGTTTGAAGGGTGAAGAACGGCCGCGGCGTTCGTCGTATTTTCTATTCCCCGCTGCTGAAGAACAAGGGCTATTGGGAGCAGAGTACTTCGCACAAAAGCCGTTGATTCCGCTCAACAAGATCGCCGGAAATGTGAACATCGACGGGGTGAATTTCTTTGGCCGTACAAAGGACTTTTCGGCACTCGGTTCCGAGCGCTCGACCGTTGGCGAGGTGGTTGACCTTATCGCCAAGCAGCGCGATATGACTCTTGAGGGAGATATGCGACCCGATCAGGGATTCTTTTTCCGTTCAGACCATTTTCCATTTGCCAAAATGGGAGTGCCGGCAATATCGCTGCGTCACGGGGATGATTTTGTTAAGCCGCTCGAGGGCGAGGCGTTGAACTTCTTCAGCAACTACACGGCGAAATATTATCACCAGACGACGGATGAATATTACGACTGGTGGGACGGCGACGCGATGGTGCAAAACGCGGAACTGGGGCTAGCGATCGGCCTGCTGTTGGCGAATCTGGATGAGATGCCGCGGTATCTGAAAACGGACGAATTCGCGGATGCGGATCAGAAGCGTATGGGTAAGTGAAGCAAACGCAGGGAACCAGCGGAACGTGTAGCGTGTGGATAAAATTCCGTTAACACGCTACACTTTTTGTTTTTGTGAGATGAAGACCTTTTACATAACAACTCCCATTTATTACGCCAACAGCCTGCCGCATCTTGGCCATCTCTATACGACGATCGTCGCGGATGCGATCCACAGGTATAAGAAGCAGCGGGGATTTGATGTCTATTTTCTCACCGGAACAGACGAGCACGGCATCAATATTCAGCGGGCCGCCGAACGCGAAGGCCGTACCCCGAGGGAACAGGTCGATCATATTTCGGGCGAATTGAAGCGGATGTTCGCCGATTTCCGGCTTGGCCCGGAATCTGGCGGCTACGACGTCTTCATGCGGACGACGGAGCCGTTTCACTACCAGGGAGTGCAAAAACTCTGGCTGGAGATCGCCAGCCGCAAGACCCCAAAGGGCAACGACAACATATATAAGGGACACTACGAGGGTTGGTTTTGCGCGCCGTGTGCCGCATATAAGCTCGAGGATGAATATTACACGCCAGAGGGCTCGGATGTGCCTTATTGCTCTACCCACGAAAGGCCGCTGGATCGCGTATCAGAGGAGAGTTATTTTTTTCGTTTGTCGGATTACGATGAGTTCTTGCTCGAGACGATCCAGAACGATCCTGAAATACTTAAACCGGAGTCTCGACGCAACGAGGTTATCTCGTTCATAAAAGGCGGGTTACAGGATCTGTCGATAAGCCGCGAAAAGAAATCGGTAAGTTGGGGCGTGCCGGTCCCGGGGGATGAGTCGCACGTGATGTATGTGTGGCTCGATGCACTTTCCAACTACATAACGGCGTTGGGATACGGCAATGACCGCGAAGGTGCACCGGGATTTGAAAAGTATTGGCAAAACGTAACCCATCTGGTGGGCAAGGACATCCTTCGTTTTCACACTATTTACTGGTTTTCGTTTCTGAAGGCGGCCGACCTTCCCTTGCCGAAGTCAGTCTATGCCCACGGTATGTGGCTGGACGCCGACGGGCGAAAGATGGGGAAAACACTGGGGAATATCATCGACCTTGATGTGTTGCATGAGCATTTTCAGATAGATGCGCTTAGGTATTTCCTGATGCGGGAAATGGTGTTTGGGCAGGACGGCAAGTTTGGTTATGAGAACTTGATCGAACGGGCCAACGCCGACCTCGCCAGCGGGTTGGGAAACCTGTTGAGCCGGACTGTTTCGATGATAGAAAAGTATCGCGATAGCAACGTGCCGGACGGAAAGATCGCGGAAGAGAATTACCTGCTGGCCCGCCGAGGGGGCATCGACCCCGATGGTGCAGAGATCGTCACCGTACTGGAACACGCCCGGGACGAATATCTGCGACGCTTTGACCGATTCGAATTTAGCCAGGCGCTCGAGACGGCGTGGGCTATCATCGCC
>DATHVL010000399.1:0-6097 GCA_035461325.1 Pyrinomonadaceae bacterium | reverse complement strand
AAAGAACCCCGCCGATCGCTCGACGGGGTCAATTGGTGCGGGGTTTAAGTCGAACCAATTTCAATGCCGCTATTAGCCGGCAACGATGATACCGCAGTCAACGGTCGGGGTGTCGGTTGCACCTGCAACGATGATGCCGGTGAATCCGGCAACGATGATACCGCGAAGTCCGGCAACGATGATGCCCCAGTCGATCTTCGGAGCTTTGGTCGTTGTTTCGACGCAGGTCCTTTCGGTCGTGGTCTTTTCGCTAAAGCCTGCAACGATAATGCCGGCGTTAGCGAAGGTCGTGCCGAATGCGATGACCGCCATAAGGGTGAGGGCTGCTGCTGTGTTCTTGAGGTTTTTCATTTTCTTTTTATCTCCTAAGTTTGGGTTCCGAGGATCTTGCCTCGTGCTGCCATATACATTACAAGGCGTGTGCCACAGCCGGGAACTCAGGGAAAAGATCCGGTAACTGTTGTTGTTATGAGGATTAGCGGATTCAACTCTGCGAGCAATCGCAAATACGCGACAGAAGTAAATTGGATACCGCGGTAACACTCCATCAGTACCCATTACCTAACCTCTTCAATTGCAATACTTACCAAACTGTTACTCAGCTATACAGCGCGGAAGTGGTAATCTTGTATCCAATTTCGGGGGTTCTTTATGATTTTTGCTAGCGTTTAAAGTGTTTTAATGCTAGAATCTTTTTGACTGGCGCCCGTGCGCCTGTTCACCCCTAGTCCTTTCGCATAATAAAAACGGACGTTTACGGCATCGTTGCCGGCGTTTACCTGCCCCAAAATATGGACCGAGAGACCATCTCCAGATATACAAAGCTAGTGGTTATATTTCTCGGTGCGATCTGCACGATCGCGGCTTTTGTGACGCTGCCATCGGCCGTATTCAGCTGGGGATATTTGTTCATCCTCATTTTTGGCGTGCTTGTTGCGCCGCGGATGAGCCTTACGCTGCCGCGCTCGAAATTCGCGATCAGTTTTTCGGACGCACTGGTCTTTCTAACGCTGCTGCTTTACGGAGGCCAGGCGGCGATAGTGTTTGCGGTGGTCGAGACGGCCGCGAACTGTCTTTTCTTAAAGTCGCGGGGTTTCCCTTTCGGCAAGCTGATGATCCCGACGAACGTTTCGCTCAACGCGATTTCGACGGGTATCACGATCTTTTTGTGGATGCAGTTCCAACTCTCGCCATTGGGGCCGCTGGACATTACAAAAACACAGCATTTGATATCGGCTCTTGGACTGCTGGCCGTAATACAGTTTCTCGGTTCATCGGTGCTGGCGGCGGCCTTCCAGTCTTTGAAGGACGGTTCGAGCCTGTGGGACACGTGGCGGCGGGACTGCTTTACCAGTTCAATGACGCAGATCGTGGGTGCGGGCCTCGCGGGGATACTCTATAAACTCATCCACTTCGGCGACATAATGACGACGGCGATCGCATTTCTCGCATTGGCCGTGGCGTACGTCAATTATCGGCAGTCGATCGCGGAAATAAATCAAGCGATCGCAAATGTCGAAGAAGCCGAGCGGCAGAAGGCCGCGGCCGAACGAGAGCGGCGCCGTGAGGCGGAGAGCTACGCGAACGAACTGGCTTTCTCGCTCGAAAAAGAAGCCCGGGCGAACGATGCCCTGCGAAAAAGCGAAAAAGATTTTCAGTACGCCGCCTTACACGATTCGCTCACGGGACTCGCAAACCGAAAGCATTTGGGCGACATTCTCAGGTCGATGATCGACCTGTATAAAGAAGATCCGACGGCGAATTTTCAGGTGCTGTTTCTCGACATCCGGAGCTTCAAAAACATTAACGATACGCTGGGGCACACGATCGGCGATAAGGTCCTCGCGATCGCGGCAAAGCGTTTTCAGCGAGTGGTCAACGACACCGATACCGTTGCACGTATCGGCGGGGACGAGTTCGCGATCATCTTGCGCGACCTTGCGACTACAGGCAAGGCGCAGAAGGTTGCACGCAAGATCCAACGACGCAACACGCAGCCTTACTCACTGAACGGCAATAAGATCTCGATCGATGTGAACATCGGCATTGCCCCTTGCGACGCGGAATACAGCACGCCGGAAGAGATACTCCGCGATGCAGATATAGCGATGCATTACGCCAAAGAGCGTAAGGACGGCCCAGCCGTATTTACAAAAGAGTTGAGGCACCGGTTCCTGGAACGCGTCCGGTTTGAGATGGACCTTCGTCATGCCGTCGAACGCGAGGAACTGTCGATGCACTATCAGCCGATCGTTTCGCTTTCTGACGGGCGCCTCGTCGGTTTTGAAGCATTGCTACGCTGGAACCATCCTGAGTTCGGGTGGATACCGCCCGTGAAGTTCATACCCATTGCGGAGAGTTCCGATCTAATACAACCGATCACGGTTTGGATACTGAAGGAAACGACGCGGCAGATCGCGGAGTGGCAAAGGATCTCACCCGATTACCGATCGCTGATGGTGAGCGTCAATATTTCGGGCAAGCACCTGAAGAACGACAATCTGATCGATGATATCGAGGTCGCTCTCGAGGACTCGGGTATCGATCCGCGGACGCTAAAGCTGGAATTTACCGAAAGCACGGCGATGGAAAATGCCGAGCACAGCATCAATTTGCTCAAGCGTTTGAAGCAGATAGGCGTGCAGCTGAGCATCGACGATTTCGGCACCGGATATTCGTCGCTCAGCTATCTGCATCGTCTGCCCGTGGATACGCTGAAGATCGACCGTTCGTTCGTTACAGGTGTCGGAGAACGCGGTGAGAATTCCGGCATTCTGCAGACTATTATCTCGCTCGCAAAGAACCTCAATATGCGTGTGGTGGCCGAAGGCATCGAGACCCGGCCACAGCTCGCGGTACTGCAAAACCTCGGATGCGATTACGGCCAGGGATATCTGCTTTCAAAACCAAAACCGCCTCTCGACATTGAGCGAGCCCTTTACGAGCGGCCCACATGGCTTCCTTACGGCTCCGTCATCGAGAGCGTAAACGGCCGGGAAGCGCCCGCCGAGGATCGCGCTTCCGAAGGCCTGCCTGTCTTCTAAACATCCCTAACTTTGATTCGGACACACGGCGAACTATAATTATCGGAAATACATTCCGAGAGGTTCACCGCGTTCAATGATCAAGAAAATACTCACTGCAGCAGCACTTTCGTCATTTCTAACGATTTCGATTTCGGCACAGACCGCGTTCAAATACCCCGAGGCCCGCAAGGGGGACGTGGTCGAAGACTATCACGGCGTGAAGGTCGCTGACCCTTACCGCTGGTTGGAGGAAACCGGGTCCACCGAGACCCAGGCCTGGATCGAGGCCCAGAATAAACTCACCAACGAATATCTCGGGACGATCAGCCAGCGCGATGCGTTGCGAAAGCGGTTCACAGAGCTATGGAACTACGAACGCATATCGGCCCCCTCGAAGGTCGGCGACAAATATATTTATTCCAAGAACGACGGGCTGCAGAACCAGAGCGTTCTCTACATCACTGATTCCGTCGATGACCCGGGCCGCGTATTTTTTGACCCCAATAAACTTTCCGACGACGGGACCGCAGCGCTTAGCGGCTCATCTTTCTCAAAGGACGGCAAGCTGTGGGCCTATGGCGTGGCACGATCCGGCAGCGACCGCACCGAGTGGCGTGTGATGAATGTCGAAACGGGTGAGCATCTGAGCGATACGCTTCGCCCGAATCGCCAGGGCGGCATCGCATGGCTAAAGGACAACTCGGGATTTTACTACAGCAGATTTCCCGACGCTGAAGAGGGATCCGAACTTCGGAGCCAGAACTTCTTTCAGAAGATGTACTTTCACAAGCTCGGTACGCCTCAGTCCGACGACAAAGTTGTTTACGAGCGGCCCGACAACAAGGAGTACTTTGTGGGCGGGCAGGTCAGCGAAGATGGCGACTGGCACATCATCACCGTCGGCCAGGGTACCCGGCGGATGAACATGGTCTATTTCCGCGACCTGACAAAAGCTGACCAGCCGATAAGGCCGCTGATCACGGATCTCGACGCCGCATACGGATTTATCGGAAATGACGGTTCGAAGTTCTACTTCCAGACGGACAAAGACGCACCGCTCGGCAAGATCGTTGCGGTGGATGTCAGCAAGGCGGAGCCTGAGTGGAACTTGATTGTCCCTGAAGGAAAGGAAACGCTGCGAGGCGTGAGTTTTCTCAACGATTCCTTTGTGCTGAATTACATGAAGGACGCGTATACACAGATCCGGATCGTCGACACCAACGGCAAGCACATCCGCAATGTGGACCTTCCCGGCATCGGATCGGCGGGCGGCTTTGGCGGAAAGCGAAAGGACACCGAGACGTTTTATTCGTACTCGAGCTATAACGCACCGCCGACGATCTATCGTTACGATATGAAGACCGGCAAGAGCACGCTGTTCCGCACGGCCCCGGTCAAATTCGACCCTAGCCAGTTTGAGGTCAAGCAGGTCTTTTACACCAGCAAGGACGGCACGCGGGTGCCGATGTTCATTACCCACAAAAAAGGGATCAAGCTGGACGGCACCAACCCCACGCTCCTGTACGGTTACGGCGGTTTCAACGTGCCGATGACGCCGGGGTTCTCGGTCGCCCGTATTCCCTGGCTCGAGATGGGCGGAGTTTACGCGGTCGCGAATCTTCGCGGCGGCAGCGAGTACGGCAAAGAGTGGTGGGAGAACGGCGCGAAGCTTAAAAAACAGAATGTCTTTGACGATTTCATCGCGGCGGGCGAATGGCTGATCGCTAACAAATATACATCGACGCCAAAGCTCGCGATCGAGGGTGGTTCGAACGGCGGCCTTCTGGTTGGAGCGGTTCTGAATCAGCGTCCGGACCTATTTGGCGCCGCACTTCCCGCAGTTGGAGTAATGGACATGGTCCGTTTTACTAAATTCACGATCGGCTGGGCTTGGACGTCGGATTACGGATCGCCGGACAACGCGGAAGAGTTCCGTGCCCTGTATGCCTATTCGCCGCTGCACAACATCAAAGCAGGCACGAAGTACCCGCCGACGCTAGTAACGACGGCCGACACCGACGACCGGGTCTTCCCCGCCCACAGCTTCAAGTACGCGGCGGCGTTGCAGGCCGCACAGGGCGGCGATGCTCCGATACTGATCCGCATCGAGACCAAAGCGGGCCACGGGGCGGGCAAGCCGACCTCGAAGCAGATCGAGGAAGAAGTGGATGTCTACGGATTCCTGATGAAGAATCTCGGGATGTGACACTGCAGCGACTCGAGTTGATCGACCGGCGAAGTCTAACGGCTTCGCCGGTTTTCTGATTTACGCAGGAGCAATTAGGGTACGGGTCGGACCTGCCTCCCACAGCGCCGCCTCGTCGGAGATGGCAAAGTAATCGTGGTCCTTTTCACCGTACGCAAGATTTTGTCCGTTCCATAATGTGAAGTGGCCGGTCGCATCCTTCCATCCCGAAACTCGAAACCCGATTATGCCCTTTATATCAGCGAAAGCTCTTCTGTCGAAGGGCTTTTTCGCCGTGACGGTCGGCGGGCCGTAGATCTTGATCATGTAGTCCCAGAATTCTTTTACCCTGAGTCCGTACCACAATTTGTCGGACCCCTGCCGCGTTCTAAACGGCTCGGTCCGAACTGGGATCGGATGGCCAAGGTAATTTAGCGGCCTGCTTATCCGAATGATGCAGGTATTTTTAAGTTTGGGATCGTCCACGCTGCCGCCCGCCAGCCTACGCACTTCTTCCGCCTTGAAGCCCTCACCGAGATAGAAGATCGCGAGCAGTGAATAACTAGGAAGTTTTTTAGGCATAAGATCACACTCCGTAAGAAGGTGACCGTTGAGAAACTCGATTTTGCGAAAAGAATAGTAGGGCTCAGCGGTGAAGCGGACAGAAATCTGTGGGTTCCGAGCCTTCTTTGAAGGTGCGCTGGTCTTTTTCGGGGCAGTTGATGGTCGCCCGCAGGCCCGTAATTATGCAGACGCTGACCGATACGCCCGTGTTTAGAATAACGGGGCCTCTGGGGTTTCGTTCGACCGACCGATCACTGCGCATTTCGGGCGAGGGCACCACGGGCTGCTCGGCGCTCTCCTGCCATGTTTCGGTCATAGGCGT
>DATHVL010000398.1:0-4919 GCA_035461325.1 Pyrinomonadaceae bacterium | reverse complement strand
CCGTCGTAATTCGCCCTAACCCTGAGGGATATCTTCTGTAAGGAGTATAGACGAAATTTGATGAGAACAACCGTTTACACGGCTTTTTGTGTATCTGCCATCCTAACGCTTTTATTTAGTATTCCAGCCCAAGGACAGACGCCGGAGGTGAAGAGCGCCCAACAGGCTGTCAACAAAGTTCTTGAAGATTCGGGCCGTTTTTTCCGCGAGGGAATGACCGAGCTTAAGGCTAACCGCCGAACCGAATCAGGCGAAAAATTTGATAAGGCGGTCGAGGTGTTTCTTTTCTCGACGCTGAACACACAGAGCGACCAGCGGCTGCAAAGCTGCTACTCGCAGCTGCTCGAGACCGTATACCGGATGGAATTTCCGTCTGAGACCCAGGTGCCCCAGATCCGCAGCCTTTCGGCCACATGCGGCTGGCAGTGGAACGACGAGGATCTTAAGCTTGCCGATGCCGTCGCTCAAATTGTGCGGCCGGGCATGCAAGCGATTCCGGCCGGAAGCACCCAAGCCGCCAATGGCACCGCCGTCGACACAACACTTGAAAACGCGATCGGTTTTAACGTTCAGACCTTTGAACCATCACCCCTGGATGAGCTTTCGAAGCTGGAGTTGACCCGCGACGAGCTTGAGATCGAGGGCAATCCCGAAGCTCAGGCGCAATATCAGTATATTCAGTACGCGGTATCAAACCGTTCACTCGGGTTTTCCTTCCAGGTCCACCCGATGATCCAGCAGTACATCAATTACTACCGCGGCCGCGGACGAAAGACGATGGAAGTCGGGCTTTACCGGTCGGGTATGTTCATGACGATGGCCCGCCGCATCTTCCGCGAAGAGGGTATTCCGGAGAACGTTGCATGGCTCGGCCAGGTCGAAAGTGCCTGGAAGCCGACCGCGATGTCGTGGGCAGCAGCCTCTGGCCTGTGGCAGTTCATCCCGGGAACGGGAGCACGCTTCGGGCTACGCCGAACCGCACACGTTGACGAACGCAACAGTTTTGACGAGGCAACGCGTGCGTCTGCCCGTTACCTGAAGTTTCTCTTTAATCGATACAACAACTGGGAATTGGCACTTGCCGCCTATAACTGCGGCGAGGGCAATGTGGACAAGGCTATCCGCCGTGCGGGCGTTACGAATTTCTGGGCAGCTTATCCATATCTGCCGCGTGAGACGCGGAACTATGTTCCGAACATTCTCGCGACGATACTGATCGCTAATAATCCGCAGCAGTACGGCTTCGGGCACGTTCGCCCTGCTCCGCCGCTGCGTTATGACCGGATCCGTGTGCCGGCCTCGACGAACCTTTCGCTTCTGGCACAGGCTTCGGATACGAGCGTTCAATACATTCGCTATCTGAACCCGCACCTCCGCAGCAACGTTTCGCCGCCCGAGCCGTACATAATCAACGTCCCGGCCGGAAAGGCGAATGACGTGGTAGCGGTATTCCGGCGTATCCCGGCTTCGAAGATCAACAACACGTCGCTCGCGAGCTCTGTTCGCGGCGAGACGTGGCAGACCATCTCGAACCGCACGGGTGTGAGCGTAGCCGACCTGATCGCAGCAAACCCGGGGATGAAGGATCCGACGGGCAAGGTGTTCGTTCCCGCCGCACAGCCGGGCAGCCGGGTGCAGGCGACAAGCTATTCGCGTCCGTCCTCAGCAGCGTCGGCGGCTCCGATGAGCAATATGACGATCGTTAAAGCACAGGCCGGCGACACAGTTGCGAAGGTCGCCACAAGGCATGGTGCGGATCCGACCGAGGTGGCCAAGTATAATGGCTTGCTCCCGAATTCAGTATTGGGCGCAGGACGCGAGATAAAGATCCCTTCGAAATAGGATCAATTCACTTTAACGATGAGGCCGGGCAAGTCCCGGCCTTTTTGTATTGGAACGGGACACTTTAGGCGGGGAACGGTATTTGCCGTGTTACTGGCGGAGGCATTATGCAAAGAGAGAAAAACCCTGACGTGAACACTTTTGAGCCTGACCCGGAGACTGATAACGTGGAGCAGCCGGACAACCAGGACGACGTTCCGCTGCCGCCGGACGTCGAGCGACGTGAGCCGGTTCAGGATCCGCCCTACGGGGACGAATCGCCGATGGGCGAAGAGCCTGACCACCCCACGCGGATCGTGAACGATCGCGGAGAGGAAGATCCGCGATTCTGACGGCTTGACACATCGACCGTCTGTAACTACACTTGTTACAGTAATGGCGGCCAATAGTCAATTTGCAATGGCGGTGCATGTGTTGACGATGCTCGCGCAGAAGCAGGACGAGAATGTTAAATCGGACTGCATCGCGGCGAGCGTCAACACCAATGCCGTTGTGATCCGCCGACTGCTGGGACATCTGCAAAATGCCGGCCTGGTCATGTCGCAAACAGGGGCTTCGGGGGGAACGCGGCTATCGCGATCGCCGGCGGAGATCGATCTTGCGCAGGTTTACGATTCATTGGCATGCGGAGAGGTGTTTGCACTTCACCCGCGTCAGCCAAACACCGATTGCCCGGTCGGCCGCAACATTGAATCGGTTCTTTGCAATCTGCAGAAGGAGATCGACAGATCGATCGACGAGAAGCTGGCCCGGTATAAGTTAAGCGACATTATCAATTTGATCGAGCAAGGGAAGGAAGGAACGAGCAAGGGGGCTGCGTAAATTTTTTTGCTTCTATCTGTAGCAGAAAGAGTTACAAACAATCAAGGGGTGGAAAGGATCGAGCTATGCGTAACACGGCTCTCCTTTCCGATTAAACAAAATGCGAACACTGATTATACAATTGATGCCTAGAGCAATTTCGTGGTTCCAGGCCGTGGCAAAGGCAATGGGACTCTAAGTAGAGAAAATCTATGAAACTAGCGATAGTGACGCTCGCGGCGGCGGTCCTAATGTTTACCGCCTGCGAAGACCCCTCGGCAAGTAGTCCAAAGGCCACGACAGCAGATCCGGTCGCTGCGACATCACCGCAGTCCGAGCCGCCGACCGCTCGCGGCGAGGCGCTGAAGCTGACGCCGGAGAATTCAAAGGTGAGCTTTGTCGGGTCAAAGGTGACGGGCAAACACGACGGCGGATTCAACGACTTTGTCGGGATGATCGATCTGGTCAACGAAAGGCCGGAAGAAAGCAGTGTGAGAGTCGAGATCGATATGAAGTCGGTGTGGACAGATAATCCGACGGTGACGGAACACCTGCAGACCGCGGATTTTTTTGACGTTGAAAAATTTCCATTTGCGGTCTTTTCCTCGACGGCGATCAAACCGGGATCCGACGACGGTTTGTACGACGTGACCGGCGACCTGGACCTGCATGGGGTCCGGCGGTCTGTAACTTTCCCCGCCCGGATCGCCGTAACGCCTGAGGCGGTCACGGTCGATGCGGATTTCTCGATAAACCGCCGCGAGTTTGGGATCGATTATGCAGGGCCGACGAACGACCTGATCAGGGACGGGGTGGCGATCAAGCTTAATCTTAACTCCTCCCGCTCGAAGTAAATGCAGGCATACTTGGTCGACGAATTTGGGATCGAGAATCTCCGGATAGAGGAGTGGGAGACGCCTGAACCGGGGCCGACCGAGGTCCTGGTGAAGATGCTCGCCGCGTCGCTGAACTACCGCGACCTGATGGTGGTGACGGGCACGTATAATCCGAAGATGAAACGGCCCGCAGTGCCGCTCTCGGACGGGGCAGGCGAGATCATCGCAACGGGCGATAAAGTCACGCGATGGAAGACCGGGGATCGCGTCATACCGATCTTTGCCCAAGGTTGGATCGAGGGCCCGCCGACGGAAGAGAAGCGGCGGACCTCATTGGGTGCCGGGTCGTATTGGCACGGCACGCTGCGGGAGTACGCGGTTTTCGACGAGCAGGCGTTGGTTCGAATCCCGGGGCACCTCGGTTATGAGGAAGCCTCGACGCTGCCTTGCTCGGCGTTGACTGCCTGGCACGCTTTGGCGGTCAGCGGCGGGCTGAAAGCAGGCGATACGGTCTTAACGCAGGGAACCGGTGGCGTCTCGATCTTTGCAGTGCAGATCGCAAAATTATTCGGAGCTCGGGTCATCGCGACCACGAGCAGTGCGGAGAAGATGGAACGGCTCAAAGCGCTGGGCGCTGATGAGACCATTAATTACAAAGAGACGCCCGATTGGGACCGGGCCGTTTTGGAAATGACAGACGGCCGCGGCGTAGATCATGTGGTGGAGGTCGGCGGAGCGGGGACGCTGTCGCGATCGCTGAAGTCCGTGAGACTGGGCGGACACGTCGCGATGATCGGAGCGCTCACGGGGGCTGCAACCTTTGACCCGATCGGGGTATTTATGAAAGCCGTTCGGCTGCAGGGAATTTTCGTCGGCTCGCGGTCGATGCTAGAGGATCTTTGCAGGGCAATAGAGGTAGGAAAATTGCGGCCGGTGACTGATCGCAAGTTTGGTTTTGACGAGGCGCCAGATGCTTTGCGACATATGGAGAGCGGGTCGCATTTCGGCAAGATCGTAATTAATTTTGACAGCCCCGATGAGGGCTTGTAATCTGTAACAGATGTTGTTACAATAAAGAAAGTGGCGAGCGGTTCCGCGCGTTTCAGCTTTTGCGGCGGCCAACTCAGCTAGATATAATTTAGGTAATTTTCAGGAGCATATATAAATGGGAAACTTTGCAAAAGTGGTAACCGACAACGAATTTGAGTCGGACGTTTTGGGAACGGACAAGCCGGTGCTGGTCGATTTCTGGGCCGAATGGTGCGGTCCGTGCAGGATGATCGCCCCGTCTGTAGAAGCGGTTGCGGAAGAATTTGACGGCAAGGCGGGGTTCTATAAAATGAACGTTGATGAGAATCCGAACGTGCCTAACCGATTCGGCATCCGCGGCATTCCTACGCTGATCCTCTTCAAGGACGGCCAGGAGCAGGAGCGCATCGT
>DATHVL010000397.1:0-8468 GCA_035461325.1 Pyrinomonadaceae bacterium | reverse complement strand
GCGATCGGGATGAATTGCTCCGGGCTATATCGGCTGCCGACGAATTCGTTCAGGGCCCCGATGCAGGCGATGTTAAGCGTGGAGGACCCGGCGAGCCCCGCACCCGCGGGTGCCTCAGATTCGGTAGTCATTCGAAAGCCGCTCTCAGGGCGGAAGTGATAAACGAGCTTTGCGAGCAGCTCAAGACGCGGTTCGTCCTTTAGCTTATCGATCTCACTGACGGTGGTCTCAAAGCTTACTCCTCGGTCGACTGATTCCAGGATGATCCGTCCGTCATCAAGGCTTTCGATGCGGCAGCGGGCCATCAGCGAGATAGCAAAGTTCACGGTCGCCGCACCCTCGTGAAACAGAAACAGCGGCGGAATATCAATGGTTCCCCCCCCAAGATCAACTCGAGTCGGGGCGGACGATTCGATCAGCACAAATTAAATTCCTCTATTGATGAAGTTTATGAAAATGATCGTCAAAGGTGACGCGATATATTATCGCAATTGGCGAAAAAATAAACAGCGGTGAAAGTTATTTTTCTGCGGAACTTGAGACACCTTTTGCGGCCGGCGGTTTTTCTTCGGATTTGGGATTCGCCTTATTCGGTTCGCGCGTGAGGTGCAGGGTCTTAGAGAGGTCGTGTAATTTTTCCTGAGCGACCTCTTCAACGTGATGGAGTTTCTCTTCGATCTTATGGATCGTCTCGGGATTCGCCTCTTCGACGCGTTCCGAAAGCCAGAATCGTTCGACAGCGTATAGGGCGATCACCACGAAAAGAATTACAAAGAAGAGGACTATCCCGATCTGCTGAAAGTCGCCGATGATCGTGGTGACGGCGCCGCTGAAAAAATAGCCTGTCCCTGCCAGCACCAGTACCCAGACAAAACAGCTGACAAAATCCAGGAACAAAAAGCGCGGAAACGGCATTCGCCCGATCCCGTAAAAGACGCACATCGCGGCCCGGATGCCGTAAATATATTTCGAAATGATGATCGCGAATGTACCGAACTTATCAATGAGCTTTTTGACCCGCGGTTGGGCCATTTGGTAGAAGCGGTAATGCTTCGCTTTTTTGTAGAAGATACGGCCGATGCCGTATGCGATGTGGTCCCCGGCCATACCGCCGAGCGTTCCGAAGAGCAACACTTTGGCAAAGCTGTATTGCCCGAAGAATCCCCCTTGTGCCATCGCCCCCGAAACCAGGAGGGTGATGTCCCCTTCGACCATACAGAGAGCAAAAACCGCGTAGATACCATATTCCGCGATTATGTGTGAAAGCTCATCCATATATGCAGTGCTTAGGGCCCAAGCGGGCAAACTGTAAACAGGTTAACCCCCTGTCCTACCTGAGTCAAACAAATGCGGTCCCGGCAGGCATAACAAAAGGCGGCCCGCGATGGCCGCCTCAAATACATTAGCGACGGAGATCTTAAGTGCCTTCAGGCAATATCTCGATCTTTACCGTAAAGGCTCCCGAGTTGTCATCCAGGTTGCCTTCGTTCAAGCCGAGGAACAGCGGCCCGTCCCGCTGGGCAGTAAACTCACGTTCGGCTCCTACATAAATAAAATCGTTATTATCATCGCCGATCACGGCCAGCAGCGCCCCTGTCGGAACGGCCTGCATTAATTTCTCAGCGTCCTCGACCTCATACAGGCCCGCAGGCGTGCTGGTACGGCCCTGTCCTAGCGATACTTCACCATCGCCGATGATCCGAATGCGCTGGCCCTTGCGAACGACCCACCCCGAATTCGTCCATCCGTTGGTAGTATTGTCCGCGAGCACGCGCACGCTGAGTTCCACGGGTTCCATCGGAGCGGATGTTCGTATAGTCGGCGGCTGACGGCCGGCCGACGGTATCGGTGTTGGCTGGGGACGAACGGGACCGGAAGCCGGCGGCGTTTCACGCGGGGTCGAACGCACGTTCACCGGGGGCTGCTGCATCGGGACATTTCGCGCGACGGCGGGAACTGCATCGAACTCGATCGATTCGACCTGATCCGCATCGAACGTCAGCGTCCGCTGACGGGCCCCGTCACCGATGGTGATGACAAACTTTCCGCCGGAAAAGCCGGTGATCTTGCCCTTTATAATGCTGCCGTCCTTAAGCCGGATGGTATCGGCAAAAGCGGCAACGGAGAGCAGAGCGATCAGCAAAAAAGAGATTAGTAAACGGATCATCGTTATAACTTGGCAAGTCGTCAGAACGGGAAGAGCAACGCTTCAGCAACCGTGTGCTTCAATTAACAAAGATGCAAACAGCGAACCGGCAGTTGTAACAAATGGCGACGGTGCCGCAGCAAGCCCATTATACAATGACGCGGCATCGAATGAAAATATTTCGCCGAATGCAAGATTAGTTGGGGCCGAACGTTCAAATTTTGGACGGGACCGGCCGGGAGGGAACGGCGAAAGCCGCTTGCCGGTCCTGTTTCAAGCACATCAGGGGGAATTATGCTCAAGTTGTTTTCACTTTCACTATCGTTAATTTTGTTCATGGCCGGAAATGCGATTTCCTGCACATCCGCGGCGCAAAACGCGTCGGCCGACCCCGCGAACACGCCGGCGAAGCCGACTCCGGAACCGCGGTCTGCGGAACTCGAAGATTACCGATGGGAACTCAAAGCTATCCGCGGTGAGGCCGTGGAACTGGTAAAAGACGGCGACATGCCGTTCTTGTCCTTTGATAAGGAAAAGGAAAGCGCCGGCGGGAACACGGGATGTAATCTGTTCGGCGGAAGTTATGAATCCGAGGGCGAGGGAAAGATCCGAATATTCGACACGGTCTCAACAATGCGGGCGTGCATCGAGGACAACAGGATGGAGGTCGAACGAAGGTTTATGGACGGGCTGCGATCGGCCGATCGTTATGAGATCGATGGAACGTCACTGAAGCTCTACGAGGGCGAAACGCTCGTGCTTGAGTTTACCGGCAAGGAAAAGACGGACTAAGCAAAAAGCGGATGGATATTGAGGATGCCGGTTACGAACGCCGGCATCCGCTTTTTTATTATTGAGCGGGCGGCGTGACTTCGGCCGCGGGCTTTCCGATGTTCGCGATGTCCGTTCGGAGCTTCGCGATGGCGGCGTTTCCGGCGTCGGTTTCCTCCAGCCGTGCCAGCGTGTCATTGGCGCCTTTCGCATCGCCCTTCTTGGTATAGGCGACGGTCATATTCTGAAGAGCCAAAACGTTTTTCGGATCTTGCTCAAGCACGCGGTTGAACTCCGCGATCGCACGGTCATAATCCGGACTCGGCCTGAATACATAGGTCAGGGCCAGATCCGAGCGGAGGGCCGTGTCGTCCGGCTTTTTCTCGATGGCTTCGCGATAAACTCGCTCGGCGTCATCGTAGCGGCCCGCGTCAAAATATGCATTGCCGAGATTGACCGTCGTGTTAACGTCGTCGGGCCTGATCTTGCTGGCACGTTCGAGGAATTCGACAGCGCCGTCAAACCGTTGGATCTGATAGAACAGTTCCGCCGCCTTTATTTGAGCGTCAAAGTTATCGGGTTCACCGCGAGCGGCCTCGATGGCGGCCTGGACCTCGGCGATCGACTCGCCGTTGGCGGATGTAGGATGGCCCGAGGGCAGTGCCGAATTTGCGGCAAGGGAGGAAACCCCGCCCGTAATTGCCGCGTTCTTGTTTAGGTAATTGGCGAACATAAAACCGATGATAAGCCCGGCCAATATTCCGACGATGCTAAATAGAATGTTTTCTTTATTGATCATTTTCCCTTAGTTCCGAGTTAAGCAAAGATTACAACGAATGATAGGACAATGCGAGACGTCCGCATCAATCCCCCGAGCCCGGGCCGCTTCGCAAAGCTCTCGAGAGCTTGCCGCCCAGCATTTTTAACTTTTCATCGAATGCAAGAGTGTTGCGATTTGCGTGCCCGGCAAGCGTCACGCGAGAGCCCACCTGCGCGGGTTCGATCACGGCCCAGAGCCGCCGATGTGAAAAAAAGAATACGGCACCGAGTGCGGCGGCCAGAATGGCGAAGCCCGCATAAACAAAATTGACGCCCGGGTCCCGCTGAATAAACAGCTCGTGCCGGTCCGCGACGCGTTCAAAATCTAACATCTTAAATGTATAGCCTCCTGTCGGCCGCCCCGCGATAGGTGCATCGCCGACGCCGCCGGGGAAGACCGGCGTCATCTCGACGCCGTCGGCCGTGGTCACCTCGATCAACGCAGCCGGGTTGGGATAGGAGGAGGTATCCTCAGCAGGAGCTTCCGGCCGCGAATGATAATTCCCGCGAAATCCGGCCAGGCGAAGTTCAGCCCCCGACGAGAGTCGCGCTGTCCCGTCGCGTGTAATTTCCGCCCGCTCCACCGCACCGCCCGCTGCCCGATGTGCTTCGAGGACGACGCTTCGCGCACGGCCGCGTGTGCCGGCGGCACCTTGGAAAAACCTGTATCCGCGATAGTCGTACGGTTGATTGATCTGAACCGCTGCTGAGCGGACGCCTGTCTCGTCGGCGATCGTAAATTGGGTTACCCAATCCAGCGTATTGTCAGCTGTGATCGGGCCTGCCGGCCGGATAAGCCGCTGCCTTATATCGACCGCGGTCAGGCGGAACGGGAGCCGCTTGCTGATCTCGACCATTGAATCAGCCTTAAACCCCGTGTCGAACATCAGGTCGGAACTTTCGCCCGGTGCAAGCGAGAGCGTTCCCACGCTGCCGAACTGCGCCGTCAAAAAGCCGCCGAAGAGGATAAGCAGCAGGCCGGCGTGCACCGCGGCAAATGCGAAGCGGTTCCACACGCCCTTTTGCGCAAAAACGAATTTGCGGCCGTTTCGCACGGCGGTCGTGGGTGCGAAGCCTGCGGCACCGAACTCAGCGATCACCAAACTCTCGGCAGTATCCGGCACAGCTGAGGTTTCGATCACACCTGCGTTCGGCAAGGATGTCAGCCACCGCATCGGCACGGCCGCAGCCGGCTTCTTAAAGTAAGGCCAGACCTTCGGCAAGCGATCGGCCGTTGCCAAAATGAGGTTGAGCGAGAGTGCCGACAGCAGCAGGTTGTAATACCAGCTGTGGTAGATATCGAAAAGGCCGAGGCGAGCGTAAAGCGACTGTTGCCATGGATAGAGCCCCGCATAGTAATTTGCAAATCCCGCGACGTTCTGCTGCATTACGGCCATGCCGATCATGCTGAAGGCTATCAGAAGTATGAGCAGCGTCACACCGAGCCTGACCGAGCACGAAAGTCGGATCACACGGTCGAGAATGCCCGAGGACGCGGTTCGCCGGCGCTCGGTAAAAAGCGGGCTGATCTGATCGGTTTCGGTCAAGGCATCCATCAAGGAAGGGTTGGTAAATTCATCAGGCGTCGGCCGGTATCGCACCGATCTCGCCTTAAGTGGGCGGATATGCAACGGTTATATCGATGATATTAGACGCCCGGCGCTCCCAATGTGACCTGTATCACATTTGAACGCTTAAATCAGGGTTAAACTTGCACAGCATAACTTTATCTGCCCAAGCCTCATAAATGAAGCGAGCCGTTCATAATCGACGAGCGAAGATCAAGGCGGCGGCCTGTTTGGCCGTGCTGTTCGTCGCGGGCGCCTGGGCAGTGGGAGAACCCGACGCGAGGGTGAGTTCTGCCGCAGAGACCACTTCAGTAGCGACGGGCGGTTTTATACGGTCGCAGCAGCGCTACTCAAAGTTCTCGCACGACGTCGCGGCACACAAGCGGCTGGATTGCAGCAAGTGCCACACGTTTCCGACCGCGAATTGGAAGCAAGTTAGAAAGGGCGACGATGCATTCCCCGACGTGACGGATTACCCCAAGCACGCCTCATGCATTAGCTGTCACCGCCAGCAATTCTTCCGCGGTACTCCGCCGGCAATTTGCGCGATCTGTCATACAAATCCCGGGCCGCGCAACAGTGCCCGGCACCCGTTCCCCAATCCCCGCGAGGTCTTTGACGAAACGCCTAAAGGGCGAACCGCGACGTCCGAATTCAACATCAATTTTCCGCACGATGTTCACGTTGCGATGATGGCGGGACGGCAACATTCTGAAACCGGGTTTATCGCAGCAGCATGGTCCGCCCCGCGCCGCCAAGAGGAAAGCTGTGCGATCTGCCATCAGACGATCGACCCCCAGGGCGACGGCGACGACGAGTATTTCACAAAGCCGCCCGACGATATCGGCGATGCATTCTGGCTAAAGAAGGGGACTTTTAAGTCGTCACCCATTAGCCACGCAGCTTGCTTCACGTGCCATTCTCAGGAGAGCGGGATGGAGCCGGGGCCGACGAACTGTGCCACGTGCCACAAGCCAAAGGACAAGTTTGAACCGGACTTCGACCCCGCCCTGGCAGCCAGAATGGGCGTGCGGAGCCGTGTCATGCTCGACGCTTGGCGAACCCGCGCCTCCGCCGGGACGTTTCGCCACGAGTTTATGAGCCACGCCGGGATGAGCTGCGCGGATTGCCATAATACTTCTGCGATGACGAATGATTTCATGACACGCAAGGTGGCCGTTGCAGCCTGCAGCAATTGCCATATCACCGCCACGGCAGACGACGGCGGCGTGCTTAATTTTGAGATCGAGGCCCGGCGGGCAAACTCGGGCTTTCAATGTTCAAAATGCCACGTAACCTACGGAAAGCGCGAGATACCTGACTCGCACTTAAAGGCAGTGGCGGCAATG
Organism: Pyrinomonadaceae bacterium; assembly: GCA_035461325.1. Taxonomy (GTDB): domain Bacteria; phylum Acidobacteriota; class Blastocatellia; order Pyrinomonadales; family Pyrinomonadaceae; genus OLB17. The sequence goes on along the minus strand of DATHVL010000397.1, from coordinate 1,815 downwards.
GGCAACTGATAGATGGCTTCACGCGAAAACATCGGGAAGAATAATGCCGTCCGCCGGGCCAAGTACGCGGCCCTCTGCGTGGCGGTATTGGCTGCCACTGTCTATTTCGGGGCATGCGGCTCCGACCCGCCCGCGCCTGATGTACGCGAGACAGTGCCGGAACCGACGCCCGCGGAGGTAAGTTTCAACTTCCCTGATAAGGATTATTCAAAATTTGATCACCAAAGCGAGCAGCACGTACGGCTGCCTTGCCTGCTCTGCCATACGCGCGAGGATAACTCCGCGGATATGAAGTTCTCCGGGCACGTGCCGTGTGCAAGCTGTCACAAGGAACATTTTGAGCAGCAAGATCACGCGATTTGTTCGGTCTGTCACACCGATGCTCAGCAGGGAAGCGAATTGAAAGCCTTCCCCACGCTCGCCAGCTTTAATGCGAAATTTGATCACGCGACGCATTTGAATGCGGCAAATTGCGCCGACTGTCACCGACCGGCAAGAGGCGGCGCGAGCTTTTCCGCTCCGACTCGCAGCTCAGCGCACGCGTCGTGCTTTCAATGCCACAACCCGGAGGCGAAAGCGGCCGACGGCAGAGATATCGCATCGTGCGCCACCTGTCACGAACCGGGCCGGCCCGGGCCCCGCCGCGGCGGAATCGCCGCGATGCCTGCGAGCTTTAGCCACTCTAGCCATTCCCGTGTGGGCTGTGCGACGTGCCACACGGTGATGAAGGATATGCCCAGAGGCAGCCAGGTAACCGCCCCGCGTGCAATTATGCACTTTGCCTCCGCACGGGGCACGAACTGCGCAACCTGCCATAACGGAAGGCGTGCCTTCGGCGGGGAGGATTTTGCCAGTTGTAAACGCTGCCACACAGGGAGCGATTTCGGATTTTGACCTTGCGGCTTGAGCGCGTAGAAATTCGCGATATCGCGAGAAGCTTCGCAGGAGTGATCTTTGCAAATTGTTGGAACGGCCTGTTTTACGAGCGTTTTAATTCGCCCGCGAAGGGTACGCGGGTTGCATCATATGAGGACGGGGATGTAAAAAAGCACCCACACTCATTTTCCAGGATGTGACTATTATGAATACCTTTAGGTTGAAGCTCCTCGCCGTAACTCTTTTCGCTGCCGCAGCTATTTTTATGGGTGTGCCGCGGACCGAGTTAACAGCTAATGCCGAACCGGTAGTTCCGGACGACCTCGAAGCTTTTTATAAGACCAAGTGTGCAATGTGCCACGGTCCGAAAGCTGCGAAGGCTTTTGATCCGGAACGGACCGATGAGGAACATGTGATCTCGATCCTCGACGGAAAAAAGGCGGAGAAACCGCCCCATATGCCCGGGTACAGGGATAAGGGCGTAGACGAGGAAAAGGCACAAGCCCTTGTGGCCTTGATGCGGCAGCTCAGAACACCGCCGGCTGAATAAGATCTTTCGTCCGGCTCGTTCCCCTCCTGAGCCGGCGTGAGTTGAACGGCTTGACCGTTACGGAACAGGACCGTTCGTCCGACAAGTCAGTGACAACGCCAATCTCCGAACAAGTTTTCGGAAAAAGGCGCAGGTCACTGGCTTATCGGCATTTGTAATTGCGATCGGCAGCATAGACGCCGGCTTGGCCGGCAGATCGATGGAGCGTAGCAACCTATGGAAAATGAGCATCTTGACGACGAGCCCATTAACGAACAAACCGAGCCGGAAGCTGTGCAGGCGGTGACCAAAAAGCCGAGCCTGTTCCGGAACTTTATCAGCTTTGCCGGCTTTGCGCTGATGGTGGCCGCACTTACGAGCATCCTGCTGTTGGTGTTGATAGAGCTTTC
>DATHVL010000396.1:0-1741 GCA_035461325.1 Pyrinomonadaceae bacterium | reverse complement strand
CCTGACACGCCGCGGACTCTATCTCAAACTCTCACGTTACGGTATCGAAAAAGCCGCTTGACGCCGCACCGGACATCGCCCGCACACTAGCCACCGCTTCCGGAAGGACCCGCAGCACCTGGTCGATCTCGGCCGCTGTGTTATATCTGCCCAGCGAAAACCTGATCGAGCCCGTCGCCAAAGCGTAAGGCACGTTCATCGCCTCTAACACCGCCGATGCTTTATGCGAGCCCGAGTTGCACGCTGACCCTGTCGATACGCAAATGCCCGCTTCATCGAGTAATGCCATCAGCACTTCGCCGTTTAAATTAGCGAATGAAATATTTGCTGTGTTCGGCAGCCGCACGGCCTCGTTGAACGGGCCATTAAGATGAGTTTCCGCTATGTCGCCAAGAATGGTGCTTTCGAGCTTCTGTCTCAATTCACGAACGTTTTCCATCGGAGCAAGATCGCTGACAAGCTTGGCTGCCGCGCCGATTCCGACAATCTGATGGACCGCTTCGGTCCCCGCTCGACGGCCGGATTCTTGCCCTCCGCCCAATGCGTGGGGCGGCAAATTCGTACGTTTGTTTATGTATAGAGCGCCGACGCCCTTCGGCCCATGAAACTTGTGCGCCGAGATCGAAAACAGGTCGATCGCCGTATTCTTTAGATCGATCTCTATCTTGCCCGCGGCATTAACCCCGTCAACGTGCATAAGTGCATCGGAGCGATCCTTCACCATCTCCGCGATCTCCGCGACCGGGAATACGGTTCCCGTCTCGTTATTCGCCAACATGACGGAGACAACCGCGGTCCGCTCCGAAAGCGCGGCTCGGAGCTGGCCAAGGTCGAGCGTTCCTTGACTATCGACGTCGATCCACTTAACCGTGAACCCTTGCTGTTCCAGGCCCTCACACACGCGCCGCACCGCCTCATGCTCAACACGGGTTGTGACTATTTCGTTTTTACCCGGCCGCATCTCGAGCGCGCCCCTGATCGCCCAGTTGTCGCTCTCCGTCCCGCCGGAGGTGAAGACGATCTCGCTTAAATCGCTAGCTCCGAGCAGCTCCGCAACAGACTCTCTTGCCTCGTCAACCGCGGCCTTCGCCTCGCGGCCGGCGGCGTGCCCGGATGACGGATTGCCGAATCGGCCCTTGAGAAAAGGTCCCATCGCCGCAAAAACCTCGTCGGCGAGGGGCGTAGTCGCATTGTTGTCGAGATAGATCATTAGCCTCCATTTACCCCGGCCCAGGGCGTCCTCAATTTACCATTTTGGTTTTACCCTTTACAATTACTTCATCGTGCCAGCATTGCTAAAGATCACAGTGCCGAACGGAGAGAGTTGGGAGGTGGACCTCGCCCCCGACCGCTCGCTCACCATCGGACGCGCCAAGGACAACGACATCATACTCAATGACCGCCGTGTTTCGCGTAAACATGCTCGCATTACCCGCGAGAACGGGGTATTTATGATCGTGGACGGGTATATCGAGAATGGCGAGTTGGTCCGCAGCGTCAATCACGTTTTCGTTAATGGCTCGCCGATGCTCGAAAAACGGCTTTTGGCCGGCGACACCATCGTGATCGGTGAGAGCAAGCTGGTGTATGTGGACGATATACCCGCGCCCGCCGTCGAACCCGTCCGCACGTTAACGCCCTCGCGCTCTCGCGTGAGCACGGATTCTGCTGTCCGCGCCGAGCCAACGTTGACTGGGGCCCCCTCGCCCGTTGACTACGACGATAAACCGCTTGGCCAGAC
>DATHVL010000395.1:0-3008 GCA_035461325.1 Pyrinomonadaceae bacterium | reverse complement strand
CCTTGTCAAAGATGCCCGCGGCAAACTTCGAAGCGAGATCGCAAAACGCGAAAAGCTGCTCACCAACTTGATCAGCGATCGCAAGGGCCACGGCGATGCGGAGCAATGGAAGCGGATCGGAGACCTGCTGTTGGCGAGTGCCGGAACCGCCGAGAATCGCGACGGCACTATCCGCGTGATCGATCTTTACGACGAAGCGCAGCCGGAGATCGATATCAAGGCAGAGGTCAACGCCACGGTCACCGAGGCAGCCGAGGCATATTTTCGGAAATACACAAAGGCAAGGAACGCCGAAAAGGAGATCGCTTCGAGAATCGCACAGGTGGAGAAGGAACTCGAAGCTCTTCGCAAGAGATCAGCACGGCTCGAAGCCGCGATAGAGGCCGAAGACGACGACGAGATCCGTTCGTTTACCGGCGGAAAGAAGCAGCAGGGATCGCAGACTAAGAGCGAGAAAAAAGCGTCGACCGGCGGGTTCGCCCGCAGCTTTTTATCATCCGATGGTTTTGAGATCCTCGTCGGCAAGAAGGCGAAGGACAACGACTATCTGACATTCCGTGCGGCCAAGTCGCTCGACACATGGATGCACGCGGCGGACTACCCCGGCTCACACGTCGTGGTGAGAAATCCGGGCCGAAAAGAGATACCTCAGCGGACGCTGCACGAGGCGGCACAGCTGGCCGCCTTTTACAGCCAAGGCAAAAAGCAGACAAAGGCGGCCGTGCATTATACGGAAAAAAAGTTTGTAAATAAGCCACGAGGCGCGGCCCCCGGTTTGGTAAGCCTTTCGAAATTTAAGACGTTATTGGTTGAGCCGGTGTTCCCGGATATCTCAAACGACTAAGCTTTATTTGTTTGCGGGTTGCGTCTGTTCAGCAGCCTGGGCAGTATCGGCGGGTTCCGCCGTCGTGGGGAGCCCCTCGACCACCTTATCCACATTTTCTTTCATCTTTGTGATCTCCCGCGGGCTCGCACCTTTGAAGACGCCTCTCAGATTCCCTTCGCGGTCGATCAAGAAGCTCTGGGGTATCGCCTCGCTTCGGCTCAACCGCATGAGCGCGGTTATCATCTCTTCGTTGCCCCAAGTTATGGTGTAATTCAGGTTCATTTCCGTGACGAACTCCCTCACCATATCCTCGGGCTCGTCGTCGACGTTGAGGCCGATAACTTCAAATCCTTTCTCGCCGTGCTCGTTCTGCATCTTGACGAGTTCGGGCATCTCTTCTCGACACGGCCCGCACCATGTGGCCCACATATTAACAAGCACGACCTTGCCCCCCCGTTGCGCGACGGTGGAGTTTGAGCCGTCGAGGTGCCTCATTTCGGCATTTGCCGCGACGGAGTTGAAGGGCGGGTACTCGGAAGAAGAAGTCCCCGGTTCGGCCCCCGGCTGGCTGTTGCCGGCGCCGGTACCGTTGGTCGTGTCGCCGCAGGCCGTGAGACCCGGGAGCGCAACCGCTAAAACCGCGAAGAACAGTAAATACTTGAAAATTTCCCTCATGAGTTATCCCAGATCCTTGATCTTTAAGATGATCAGTGTGCCGATCACCAACATACCAAACATTAGCATCAATACAAGCTGGTTTAAAACCTCATTCATCCATGGGTGGAGGAAGGTTACGTAGCCGCTTAGATCCTCCGGGATCATTTTCATTTCGGGGATAGCCAGTCGGTCCTCGCCGTCGGGGGATTCCTGCATTTGGGCGCCCCCCATCCGTTTATAGTCCTCAAGATCGCGTTTAGCACGTGTCAGGGTTTTTTCGTTTTCGCTTTCGATAAAGCGGTAAAGCCCCATTCCCTTGCTCGGGCCGCGCGGGTCGGCACCCTCAGGCTCGAGAGTGTCGAGGGTCGAGAATCTTTTCATCGTATCGAATGACCAAGCGGAGGGCATCGCGAGGCCGATCACCTTGTTGAGTCCGGTCGGAACGCCGACCAATCCCGAGAATAGGATCTGCGGGATCAGGATGAGAGGCACGAGGCTCGTCGCCATCTCTGATGTTCGGACCATTGCCGAGACCAGCAGTCCCAGTGCAACACCGACGCTCGCAGTCAGAAGCATTGCCCAGAACTGCGCGACGCCGCCGTACTCGCCGGGCATTGACATCAACCCAGTGAGATCAAAGAATTTGAGCGGCACAAAAAGCAGCAGGCACTGGATGGCGACGATGATCCCAAGAACAAATAGTTTGGAACCGACATACGGCAATATCCCTAGGTTGAACATCCGTTCGCGACGATACACCGGCCTCTCGCGGACGATCTCGCGTGCGGCGAGCGTGATCCCGAACCACACGGCTACCAGGGCCACGACGAAGTACACGAAATCACGAGGCTTGTCATCGCCCATAACAAAGAACGTGAGAATTGCAATGGCCGGGGCCTGTATCGAGAGAATGAAAAGGTTCAGCTTGTCGCGAAGCAGTACCTGCAGATAACGGCGCGAGAGGGTACTCCACTGGCGGACCGCTCCGATTATACCCAGCCGCCGCCGTTTCTGAATCCCGGAATGCTTCAATTCGCCGAGCTCCTTCAGCGGTTTTTGGATCAGGTCGCGATGCTGCGGGGTACCAGCGAAGCGTTTCTTCCATTCATCGGCGATCTTTTCAACGATCTGCGTACGGGCAGCTTCGCCGTGTTCGGTTATGGCCTGATCGACCGGCTCCTCGAGCTTTTTGAAAAGTTGTGTGAAGTTGTCAGCCGAAAAATGCCGGAGTGCATCAGCGGGAGGGCCGTAAAAGACCAGCTTGCCGCGCATTAGGATTACGATCTTATCGAAGAGCGGGACGTTCTCCATCGCGTGCGTCGTCATTATAACGGTACGGCCGGACTCGGCGATCTGTTTGAAGAGCCGCATTATGCGGTCCTCGGTCACAGGATCGAGTCCCGACGTCGGTTCGTCGAGAAATATCACCGATGGCTTTGTGATCAGCTCGACCGCAATAGAAACACGCTTTCGCTGCCCGCCGGAGAGTTTGTTGACGGCTACGTTTTTGCGTTCCGATAGGCCG
>DATHVL010000394.1:0-4511 GCA_035461325.1 Pyrinomonadaceae bacterium | reverse complement strand
GACCTCGGCTTCAGCCTGGACCTCCTGCACCTCCGGTTCGTACTCTACTGCACTCACCTCAGCCGGGGTTTCCACCGCTGTAGCGGCCTCAACGGCAGCTTCGGTGGCCTCTGTTTCGACGGGTTCGGGTGCCGCCGCCGGCTGTTCGGCCTTAACGGCCTCGGCGGGGGCCGCTGCGTGTTGTCCCGCGGCGCGAAGCTCGACCGTCAGGCCGGCAACGCGGACCATCATTTCAAGAGCGTCAACATTTATCGCTATGCCGTCCGCCCCAAGATCGACGTAAAGAACCGCGACACCGCGGCCTCTGGCCTTTAGGGGGATCGCATACATCTTGTCCGGTGACCCAAGACCGAGCGGGTCAAGAAAAAGGCGGTTCTCGCCCCCGTGGGCCCCGTCGGACGACTGTGTTGTCATTGAGTTGACCGCATTGGCAAGCATCGTATCGGCCGATAACGGCAGACGGACGCTTTCTGCGGATTGCGAGCCCTCACCTACGCCTTCGCCAAAACTTTTCCACGCCGTCAGTTGATCGTGACGGACGATAAAGAAAACTCCCCGCGGTGCGAATTGAGCGGCATGCTCGACCAACGCCCCCAAAATGTCGGCCTGTGTCTTTCGAGAGCTGATGTCGTCCAGGGCGCGGTTGATGAGGTCGAGCCTTGAATCTGCTGACGCGAGCGGTTGAAGCTTTTCGGCCTCGCTGAAAGCGGTCGCCGTTAGCCTAGCTCCCTCGTCGCGAGAAAGCCTGAGGTGTTCAGTGACCGATTCGGTAAACGCCCTGTCGAGTTCTGTGCCGGACTCGAGCCGCGTTGCCATCTTCTGCATAGCCTCATCAAGCTGGGCTTTGTGCTTGGCAAATTCGGTCTCGAAATTCCTTTGAAATTCGGCAAATTCTTGACGGACGGCATCGAACGAGCCGTTGAGGTAACTCTCGAATTCAGCCTTCAGACTTTGTTCGAGTTCTTCGCTGGTCACTATGGGTATTCCTCCAAATGTTGTAAATAGGGCATATCCGGGCGTGAGAACAGTAAGCGGTTAGGGCCGGAAAAGGAGCGGTGCGGTCGGATGCGCCGTGCGGGAAGACGACTTCCTTTAGAAATTATGGCGAAAAGACGGGAGGAATGTCAAGAAAATCTTGAACAAAAACGTTAAACGGCTATCACTTCGATGTCGGGATCGATCTCTTCACGGATCATATTCTCGATAGCCATCAGCGTTCCGGTGAGCGAACTGGGGCAGCTGCCGCAGGCGCCTTGATACCTGATCTTGAGCGTCGAAGCCTCTAGTTCAATGATCTCCAGCCATCCGCCGTCGCTTGCCAGATAGGGCCGGATGCGTTCGTCCAGCAATGCGTCGATCTCGCGAAGCTTGGGGTCATCGGAGGCAGCAGCGGCAATGGCACCGCCGACCGTCGAAGCTGCATTTCCGTTGCCGTTTGCCGGAGCTACGCCTTCGGCGGCGCGGATGGGGACCGCAAGAGCCGGCAGTATCTCGTCCCACTCGATGTCGTCGGTCTTTTCCACCGTGATCATCTTGTCCATGTAAAAGACCGAGACTACCTCGCCCACGGCAAATATAGTCCTCGCAAGTTCATTATCGGCAGCCTGCGCCGCATCCTTGAACGAATGTGATGTCCCATATGACACGGGTTCCTTCAGAATGAACTTCACCGCGTTCGGGTTCGGGGTCTCTTGAATGTCGGCTATCTTTGGCATCTTCTTACAAATTAAAACGGCAAGGATCTAATCCTTACCTTTTAGTCAACATTATAACGTAACGAACATCCGAGTTGCAAAGCGCAAGGCCTCCGAAGCTCACCGCTTCGAAGGCCTTGACCGCTCAAATGAGCGCCTTATGCCAGATTTCTTCCGAGACTACTCGGTAATATGAATATCGTCGTTCTTATTGACGCGGCTCGAAAGGAAGAGGCCGCCGAAGATCAATGTAAGGACCAGGAACAGGACAACGCCGACTAGCCACATCGTGTTTTCCGGGCCCTGGACATACATGTAGAACGAAACCGCTGTCAGGATGAGCGAAATTACCGCGATCAAACCGCCTAGGGAACCTTTCACAATGATCACCTCCGATGACACGTTCCGGCCGTTGCTCCTTTTGAAGGAGCCTGTCCCGATACCACAGAGAGGGTTGTTCCGGTCGGAACGACTTTATTCAGTGCTTTCAAACTTCGAGTACAATTCAGCCTAATAGTAACCCTGAATAAGGAAAAATTGCAAGTAACATCTAAGATTCTTATTGTTGAAATTGTAACCCTTAGGGGATGTCGCCCAATGTCTTTAGCCGTGCCTGAACGACCCGCGGGATCCCTTGCAGATCGGGCAAAAGATCTACCGATTCCCACAAGTCGGAAGCGAACAGATCGCGCGCCTCGTCGGCCTGGCCCAGTCCGATCTCTATGAAGATCGACCCGCCTTGCCTAAGGTACTCAGGAGCCCCTGCGGCGATACGGCGAATGATCGAAAGCCCATCATTATCATCAGTTAGGGCGTTTCGCGGCTCGAACGCAAGCTCCTCCGGCAGCGACGGAATGTCGTTGGAGGAAACATAGGGCGGGTTGGAAACAATGACATCGAAACGCTCCGGGGGCAGGGCGGCGTAAACATCCGAAAGCACAAATTCCAGCCGATCGATTACACCATGCTTAGCGGCGTTGCGTTTCGCCACCTCGATCGCATTTTTTGAAACGTCCACGGCAACCCCCGTCGCACCCTCGATCTCGTGCAGCATCGTTACTGCTATACAGGCGGAGCCCACGCCGATGTCGAGTATCCGGGGCAATTTGATCCTGCCGGCATACTCCAGCGCCGCCTCCACCAGCCCCTCAGTCTCCGGCCGCGGGATCAGCACATCGGGCGTCACGTCAAATTCAAGCCCGTAAAATTCCTGCGTGCCGCGAATATACTGCAGCGGTTCCCGACCTTCACGGCGAGTGAGGTATTCGGTAAACCGCGCTACTTCGTCCGAGGTGAGTTCGTATTCGGGATGGGCTGTTAAAAATGTCCGGCCACGCTGTAGCGTGAGATCGACCAGCGACGCCGCCTCGAGCCGCGGCTCGGGTATCCCCGCAACCCTAAGCCTGTCCGCCGCGGCCGCGATCGCTTCGGCAACGCTCGGCATTACGGTTTCACGGCCCGCGTCGCCATTGACGTCGCCGTCAGGCGATTCAGAACGGTGGCATCGTCCGTCCAATGGTCCTCGTAAAATCCTGTGATCGCGAAACCCGCCGCGATCTGCCCGCCGATCTGCTGCTCGAGCGTGTGCCCGAATTCGATCGGGATATTCGCCTCGATCTGTTTGGCCAGCTCATCTGCACTCTTGGAGGTCAGATCGGAATACGGCAACGCAAATTTCGCTTTGGGAACCTCCTGCTCGTCCTCATTGTCGAAATCGAACATAAAGATCACGGGGTTCATAAACCCGGAAAGCATCGTCCCGCCCGGCCGCAGCACGCGAAAACCCTCGCGCCAAACGGGCTTCAGATCCGGGAAAAAGACGTTCGACACGGGATGAAAGACCAGGTCAAAGCTAGCGTCCTCAAACCGCGAAAGGTCCGCCGCATCCCCCTGTTCTATTGTGATATCAAGTCCCTCACGCTCAGCTACCATGCGGTCGCGTCCGAGCTGCTCGGCCGAATTGTCGAAAGAGGTAACCTCCGCCCCGGCCGCGGCGAAGACCGGGACCTGCTGTCCGCCACCCGAGGCCAGGCAAATCATGCGAACCCCCTTCATTTCCGCTGGAAACCAGTCACGCGGAACCGGTTTTACGGGCGTTAGAACTACGCTCCATTTACCGTTCCGCGCCTCGGCGATGGTAACGCTATCAACCGGCACGCTCCACTCGCTTGTCTCGGCGGTCACGTCCCACGCCGCGCTGTTGAACTTCGCAACATCCATAAATTTAGTGTGCCCCATCCCCACGGAATACGGCCGGAAGTGTTAACACGATTATCCGCAGGTCGAGCCAAAGCGACCAGTTTTCAATGTAGTAAAGATCGATCCGCACCATCTCTTCGAACGAGAGCCGGCTCCGCCCCGACACCTGCCATAGTCCCGTGATTCCCGGCTTCATATCCAGCCGTTTGCGGTGTCTGAGTTGGTATTCCTCGACCTCGTAGGGAATCGGCGGCCTCGGGCCCACGATGCTCATATCTCCCTTGATCACGTTAAAGAGCTGCGGCAGTTCGTCAAGACTTGTGCGGCGCAGCCAACGGCCCGCCGGTGTGATCCGCGGGTCGTCGGGTACCTTTCCGAAAACTTGTTCCGGCTCGTCGCAGTTCGGCTCGTTATTGCCGTTGATGTTTCTCCGATAAGCGTCGCGATGCATCCCGTCGTCGACATCGGCATACATTGTGCGGAATTTGTAGCAAAGAAAAACACGGCCGTCCATACCGACGCGCTCCTGTTTAAAGACGACCGGCCCCCGCGAGCCCGCCCTGATTATCACCGCGATCACGGCCATCAGCGGGGACAAAAATAGGATGGCGGGAAGTG
>DATHVL010000393.1:0-4909 GCA_035461325.1 Pyrinomonadaceae bacterium | reverse complement strand
AAGGACGGCGGCGTGCTGGCTACGGCAGAGATGCTCAGGAGCCTCGGCGTCGAAGTGCATGAGTCCGACCGCGGCGGCAAAGTAACATATCACGGCCTCGGCCAGGTCGTCGGCTACCCGATAATCAGCCTCTCGCCCGACCGCGAAGATGTACACAAATATGTCCGCGACATCGAAGAGGTGCTCATCCGCACCATGGCCGATTATGGCATTGAGGCTTTCCGGATCGAGGGCCTGACCGGCGTGCACACCACCGAGGGCAAGATCGCCGCCATCGGCGTCCACATCAAACGCTGGGTGACCACGCACGGCTTTGCCCTGAACGTTAACACCGATCTCAGTTTTTTCAATTGGATAATCGCCTGCGAGGGCGAACCTGTTACCTCGATGGAACGGCTGCTCGGAAAAGAGATACCGCTTACCGAGGTTGAAGACCGTCTGGAGGCAAATTTCACGGATGTTTTCGGCTATGCGATCCCGAAAGTGTCCGCCGAAAGGCGCTCGGCCGCGTCAATTTTGACTGTGTAATCACGGAGGATATATGAAACGACTTTCCCTTATGGCTTTGCTTGCCGCGCTTTTCATTACCGGGTGCGGCGACACCGCAACTAATACCGCGAACACGACCAACGCCAATACCGCACCGGCCGCGATGACCTTGGCCGAGACCGAGGTGCCGCAGCGCATTCGCGATATGATGGCCGCCCGCGGTGAGCAGGACCAGGCGCAGCCCGATGTTGAGATCACTGCACCCGAGGACGGATCGGTGGTCGAAAGCTCAACGGTTCGCGTCGAGATCGAACTCTCCGGCGACCTCAAGGGTTACATGCCGGGGATGGATCCCGAAACGAAAATGGGCAATCACGTCCACGTGATCCTCGACAATCAGCCCTATGAGGCCTATTACAACATCGAGGCAGATCTGTTTGAACTTCGGAACGTGCCCGACGGCGAGCACACGCTCCGAGTCTTCGCGTCACGTCCGTGGCATGAGAGCTACAAGAACGAAGGATCGTTCGATATGGTGCGCTTCACCGTGAAGAACGGAGGCGCCGATGTCGAAAAGCCGGCAACGACGAATACCGGCCAGCAGATGTCGAACGTCAACTCGAATACTGCCGCGCCCGGTAACGCTAATACTGCCAATGCTAATGCTGGTCCAACTCCCGAGGGCAAGGATATGCCTCCTTCACAGGGCGGCAAGATCGACGATAAGCTGCCGCTTCTTACCTATAGCCGCCCCAAAGGTGAATACAAGGGCGCAGATGCCGATCCGATCATGATCGATTTCTGGCTTATCGGGGGACAGTTGACGGGCGACGGGGGCCAATACCGCGTGCGATATTCGGTCAACGACGGCGAGGCTAAGTACATCGATCGCTGGGCTCCTGTGTGGCTGAGCGGATGGACCGCCGGCAAGCATTCGATAAAGCTCGAACTCGTCGATGCTGGTGGCAACGTCGTAGACAACGGCGGATACAACTCGACAACTCGCGAGATCACAGTGGTCAAATAATGGCCCTCGTCCGGATCGATGCGAACGCCATCAAAGATGGGGCCTCTTTTCATTCAGTATGCAAAGAGGCCTTTGGCTTTCCTTTGGTCTACGGCGCGAACATGGACGCCTTTGTCGACTGCTTGACCTATATTTATGAGGGAAACGGAATGTCTGAGATCATTCTCGCCGACGCGGAAGATCTGACGATCGAGGTGATCGGAGGGAATGATCTACGATTGCGCCTGCCGGAGATCGCGGAGTCCCTGTCGTGTGCGGTCGAAGATCTGAATGAACGCTTCGTTGACGAAGGCGGGGAACCGAGGATAATTCTCCGCTGGTTGTAGCGGGAGACTAAATGAGCTGGCTATATCTAGCGATAGCGGGCCTGTTTGAGATAGCCTGGGCTATCGGCCTGAAATACACCGAGGGTTGGACGCGTCTCGTGCCGAGTCTCATCACGGCGGCCTTGATGATCGCCAGCTTTTATTTTCTCTCGCTTGCGTTGAAGACCCTCCCGATCGGAACGGCCTATGCTGTCTGGACGGGGATCGGTACCGTCGGGGCGGCGCTCCTCGGCATGGTGCTCTTTGACGAACCGCGCGACGCCGTCCGCATACTATGCATTATGCTGATCATCGCGGGGATCGCCGGCCTGAAAATGACCTCAGATCAATGACCGCATACGGCTCATACTTGCGGAGCCGTCCGATTTCACCTACCCTTTTCTATTCTGAATAGGGCGAGTTACTTTTTATGCGACGCGATATCATCTCGTGGTACAGCCACAATCTGAATATGGAAATGCCGCTGGTCGCCTACGGCCATGCGGGCTATCCGCTCTTAATGTTCCCGACGGCGGCGGCGGACTATCTCGAATATGAGCGGTTCTATCTGATCGACGCAATGAAGGACCTGATAGAGTCCGGCAAGATCCGTGCGTACTCGATCAACTCGGTTAATCGCTATAGCCTCCTCAATACCGAATCGCACCCCGGCTGGAAGGTCGAGATGCTCACCCGCTTTGACCGCTATGTTACGGACGAGGTACTGCCCCTCATTCGCAACGAATGCGGCCCGGATGCGATGCCTCTAACCACCGGCGCCAGCCTCGGTGCCCTGCTCGCCGCCAACACCTATTTCAAGCATTCCGATCTGTTCCGCGGCACTATCGCCATCAGCGGCAGCTACGACATCTACAACTATCTGGAGCGTTATTACGACGACAACGTCTACTTTAATAATCCGGATATGTATCTCCGCAACCTCAATGACGATTATCATTTACCGCGATTGCGAAAAGCCGACTCGATACTCATCGTGACGGGCCAAGGTGCGTTCGAGGCCCCCGACCGCAGCCGCGAATTCTCTGCCTTGCTGCATTCAAAAGGCATTCCGCACCGGCTTGAGGTATGGGGCCACGACGTCAATCACGATTGGGTTTGGTGGCGAAAGATGCTCCCCCACTATCTTTCAGAGTTTGTGTCCAAATAAGAAAAGGCCGGAGCTAAATTGCCCCGGCCTACGTTTTTTAACTACCCGTCACCTTTCTTACCCTTCCGCCTGGTCCCTTCATCGGGCGGCGGATTAGGCTGCGGCTTAGTTTGTTCGGGTATCCGCTGGGGTACGGCCGCAGGCGTCGGGACTCTTACAGGAGGCGGCGGTTCGGTCGCTTTCGGCCGCTCGGTCTCGATGATGTTATTTACGTTGATCCCGGAACCGGCCTCCTCGTTCGCGGTGACGGTCGCGTCTGCCGCGCTCACCGCGCCGGTCTTGGCCGCTAGCAATTCTGCCCGGGCAAGTTTCTCTCGCTCCTCTCGTTTATTACGCTCCATCAGAGCCCGTATCTCGGCGGGCATTGAGGGCACGCTCGGGAAGCTCTCTTTCGGCTTGTCCTTTAAGAACCCATTCATGAACCCGTTGAAGTACGGCACCGCCAAGCCGCCGCCGGTGATACCGCGCCCGAGCGACTCTTTCCGCGCAGGATTGCCGATCCAAACCCCCGTCGCATAACGGGGCGTATACCCGATGAACCAAACGTCCGTGTGATTGTTCACCGTTCCGGTCTTGCCCGCGAGCGGGTGTCCCGCGGCACTTGCGCCCGTCGCAGTGCCTCCGCCGGAGGTCACCCCGCGCATCATATCGACCATGGTCAATGCAACGTATTCGCTTGTAACCTTCGAACTCGAGCCGTCCCATTCTTCGAGCAGCGTGCCGTCGCGGCTGTAAACCTTTCGGATAAGATGCGGCTGCATCCTAACACCCTTGTTCGGGAATGCACTATAGGCGGCGACCATCTCTAGCAGCGATACCTCTGAGGCTCCCAATGCTGACGGCAGGCTCGGGGCCATTGGGTTGGTGATCCCGAATCGCCGAACCATTTGGCCGCCCGCCTGTATTCCCACTTGATCAAGCAGGTGCACTGCTGCGAGGTTGTAAGATTTCGCAAGGGCCACCTTCATCGGTACATTCGGGTGGCTCGGGGTCCCGTCATAGTTGGACGGCTGCCACCCGCCGCGTTTGATCGGAGCTCCGCTGACGATCATGTCCGGGGTCATTCCGTCCTCAACCGCCGCCGCATAAATGAACGGCTTATAAGCGGAGCCTGTCTGACGAAGTCCTTGAGTCGCATTATTAAACCGACTGGTGTGAAAGTCATACCCGCCCACCATCGCAACGATCTCACCCGTTTTCGCGTCGATGGAAACTATCGAGGCCTGTATCTCGGGAACTTGAGAAAGCTCAACCTCCATGGTCTGCTTCTCGTTATCGACCTTCTTGATCAGAAATTCTGCAAGAAATCCGGGCTTAAGCTCAGCCGTCGGTTTCTTGCCGCTGCGGCCCATATCCTTCGCCGTAACCACCGCTTTGTATCTGCCAAAGCGGATGCCCACCTCGTCAGCCCGCGGATTCTGCGTCACGACCAGTCCCTTGATATATTCGCCCTCTTCGTACTCATCACCGTACCAGTCCGCGTGCTTGTATGAAGTGAGCGTCTTCTCGATCTCTTTGCCGTCGGTCATCGGCTCGCCGTCTGAATCGAGCAAAATATTCTTATAGTCCGACCGCCATTTCCGGGTCTTATCAAACGCCCGCAGCCTTTCGCGGATCACGCTCGTCGCTATCTTTTGCGCCTCGACGTTGATCGTGGTGTAAACCTTCAGCCCGCCCTGCGCGACACGGGTCGTATATTTATCTTCAAGATATTTCCGGATCTCTTCGACCGGGAAATCCCACGCGGTGGATTTCGGCAGTGCCTGGTAATACGCCGTGTCGGCAAGCTTGATCGGCTTGGCCTTTGCTGCAGAGACGGCCGATGCGGAATACCGCTCAGGGAAGTATTTCGTCATCTGGTCGAGGACGATATCCCGCCGCATTTTCGCCTTTTCCATGCTGCGGGTCGGCGAATACTCG
>DATHVL010000392.1:0-3322 GCA_035461325.1 Pyrinomonadaceae bacterium | reverse complement strand
CTGCACATTTCTGAGATAAATGACCCTTTTGTAGGCAAGGACATCCTGCGCGAGGCTGGCTATGCATATCTCGTCCAAAGTTATTTAGCGGTGAGTCTTGCAGCCATTTTGCCGGGGCTCGGACTTGTGGCGTGGAGTCGTCGACGAGGAAGAATGCTGAAATCCTGAAATGAAAACCTTGACATTAGTTACACTCGTCATCCTATTCTCCGTTGCCCGCGCCGGCGCACAGGATCTGCCCTTCGCAGCCTTCACGAAAGCGGTGCAGGAAGAAAAAGGCGGGTTCGCTGGAGATAAAGGCAACCTGTCGACGATATTTCAGGCCGAACGTGTGAGGCTCGGGCCGGCATTCGAGTCCGAACTGTGGAAATACCTCGCTGATGATGCCGAAAAGCATTATTGGATCGGCTTATTTCTCACTGCAAGATCATATCTGCATGGCAAAGATTCGCTGCCAGACTTGGCATTCACGATTCATCTCCGGGCTCTAGAAATCCTCGGACCCCGCCACGACCCGCGAAGTCTCGGGCGCCGAGTCACGATCAATCGACATCTCGCAATTGCGTCAAAGCTAGCTGGCAAACAACTCGACGCCGAGCGCTTCCGCGATAACGCAGAAGCCATCATTAACGAGAACGACAACCTAAGTGCCTACATCGCGGGGCAATCGTCATACAACCGTTGCATCTATCAAAGTATTCACGGCGACATCACCGACTGCAAAGAGAACGAGGCGCCGGCGGAAAGGATCGTCGCACGCGGTTGGCTGAATAGCTAGGCAATCGTGCTGCCCAAACCGGCCTATACCGCAGAGCTCGGGAAAAATCGAGTCAGGGCACAGGTGGACGTTCGCGTCGTAACTGACACCAACGGCAACGTCATTTCTGCCGAGGTCATCCGCGGACCGTCGGAATTTCACAGATCTGCGATCGAAGCAGCCATGCAGGCAAAATTTGCGCCCATGAAACTGTCCGGCCAGCCCGTGAAAACGTCCGGCTGGCTCTCATTCATCTTCGGTCCATTTTGAGAAATTGATCGCCGCAATGAACATGACGATCGACGGATTTCGCGATCATTCGGCCGCGGTCGACGAGATCCATCGCCATCGACACTGAACGGATACGTAGTTCACGCAACTTTCTGAGGAGGAGGCCTACCTCGTCCCCTCCACCTTCGCCGGCAGGTGCTTCTTTGGAAACTTAGCCACGACGGTGTAGGTGGGGTCGACCATTTGGGCGACGCGGACGGTGGCGACCTGGGAGGTTAGCTGGTAGGCGTCGGCTTTTGAGAATCCGTAATCGGCGACGAGCCAGTCGATAAGCTGAACGAATGAGATACGCATGGCGTCCGAGAGCGGCCTGGCGCTGCCGGCGACCATTATATGATCGGCGTCTTCGAGCCGCGGCCATTGGATAGCCTGGCCTTTGATCAGATCGAAACGCAGGGTTACTTCCATAGAAGTCTCGAGGCCCGACCCGGCCACTTCTCCATCGCCCTGCAGTGCGTGGCCGTCACCGAAATAAAACAAGCCCCCGCGATGAAAGACCGGCAGGTAAACGGTCGTCCCCTCGCGAATATCCGCGATATCCATATTTCCGCCAAAACGCCCCGGCCACAGACCGCCGAAGGCCTCTTCGCCCGCCGGAGCCGTCGCCACGCGTCCGAGCATCGGGCTTAAGGGCACCGTCACCTGCTTCATCGCGCTGCCCGGAAGGTCGACCGTCCCGGTCATATTTTTGCGGTCAAGCCGCCAGATATAACGTCCGCTGGGGAATGCATCATTCAAAAACGCGGTGCCGCTGTCGGGAACAAGCGCGCCAAATGTCCCGCCCTGGGTCGACACGGCGGTGTCGCGATTCGGCATAACGCGCACTATATGAACGACCAGCGTGTCGCCCGGTTCCGCGCCTTCGATCTCAAACGGCCCTACCTCGCCGGGCCACTTCCCGCCGGCCCGCTCATACCACTCGCCCCACAGCGTTTCGCTCTCGACCGTGTCACCGGGCTTCACCGTGAGAACGGGCGGCCGAACGGCAAACGTCGGGTGCCCCACGGTCGGCTTGAACCGGTGCGTCGTCTGGCCCGGCACAAACTGGGCAGCGGCTGCAAAACACAAAGCAAGTATCAGAAGACGTCGTATTGACATATTGTTTCGACCTCGGCGGGAGCAGATAGAAGTTCGTGGGCGTGATTATACTAACGGTTGCGTGATCAGGCAATTTTGCCGAATCGGCTACGAGTACGTTTTTATGAAAATCGCGCTTGCATATGCAACCGTTTGGTTGCATAATGTGATCCGCGTCTATGAAAAGGGATGTATTTCAAGCCATAGCTGATCCAACGAGACGGGCGATAATTGCCTTGATCGCGTTGCACGCGATGACGCCGAACGCGCTCGCGGAGCATTTCGATACCTCGCGGCAGGCCGTCTCCAAACATCTCCGGATACTAGCCGAGTGTGAACTCGTGCGACAGGACCAAAAGGGGCGAGAGATCTACTATTCACTCGAGATCGAAAAGATGAAAGAGATCGATGAATGGATCAGCCAGTACAGAAAGATATGGGAGTCGCGTTTTGAGCAGCTTGATACTCTGCTTGCCGAGTTAAAACATCAAAAAACGAGGAGTTAAAGAAATGAAACCTGCTGAAGTGAGCACACCGTCAGATCAAGAAGTATTGATCAAGCGTAGCTTTGATGCCCCCGCGGATCTGGTCTGGCGGGCGTATACGGACCCCGAGTTGATGCGTCGCTGGCTAACGGCCATGCCCGGGTGGTCGATGCCGGTGTGCGAGATGACCACTGATGTCGGCGGCAAATATCGCTGGCGCTGGCGCGATGACGCAAACGGCGTCGAGTTTGGCTTTACGGGCGAAATGCTCGAGGTCGCGCCGCATTCCAAGATCGTGCACACGCAAGTTTACGACCCGGGCACCATGGGCGGTTCCATGGGAGACGGTGCGTCGATCATCACGGTTACGTTCAACGAGACCGACGGACAAACGCACGTCACGACCTTGATCAAGTTTGCATCCAAAGCCGACCGCGATGCGGCGGTCTCCACAGGCATGACCGACGGCATGGAAATGAGCTACAAGCAGCTCGACGAGGTGCTCGAAGCGGTGAAGCCGCGCACCGCGAATGTTTGAAGGATCGGCTAGTCACCGGCTCAAGCTAGATGGACTTTAAGGTAAACAACAGATCTAAAACGGTCACGATCCCGGCGGAATTTGACGCGGAGCGTGACTTGGTGTGGGACGCTTATACCAAACCGGAACTTCTCGACCAGTGGTGGGCACCGAAGCCGTGGACGTCGCGAACAA
>DATHVL010000391.1:0-2730 GCA_035461325.1 Pyrinomonadaceae bacterium | reverse complement strand
CTTTATTATCTATCGGGTTGTGCTCGGGTCCGTCATTCTCGTGCTGCTTTGGATGGGGATTTTAAGCCCTACTGTGAGTGTTTGATCTGATGCCTGAGATCCTCTGGGACATACAAAAACACGATCGTGCCGCCTCGGCCGCATTAGGGGCGGACCTTGGAGTGCATCCCTTAACCGCCGCGCTTTTGATCTCGCGAGGTCTTGACACGCCGGAAAGCGCTGCGCGTTTTCTCACGCCGAAATACGAACATCTTCACGATCCGGATCTCCTCCTGGGAATGGATAAGGCGGTCGAGCGCGTTCTAAAGGCCGCAGACGCGGGGGAAAAGGTGCTGATCTGGGGCGATTATGACGTTGACGGTACTACCGGGACCGTAGTGCTGCGAAAAACGCTCGAGATCCTCGGAGTATCCAGCGAATACCACATCCCCAATCGATTTACTGAAGGCTACGGCGTCAACATACCCGCCCTGCAAGCCGCTAAAGAGCGGGGCTGTTCGCTCTTGATCACCGTCGATTGCGGGACCAGAAGCTTTGAGCCTATCGACTGGGCACGCGCAAACGGGATGGACGTTATAGTTACGGACCATCATCTGTCGGATGATGCACGGGGCAATCCTAATGCTAATTGCGTGGTGAACCCGAATCAGGCGGACTGTACATATCCCGACAAGGCATTGGCGGGGGTCGGCGTGGCCTACAAACTCTCCGCCGCGTTGCTTCGAAAGAAGGGACTCGAGAGACTCTCGCCATCGTTCTTGAAGATAGCCGCCATCGGAACCGTGGCCGATATGATGAACCTCAGCGGCGAGAACCGTGCGATCGTAGCCTTGGGGCTCAGAGACCTGCCGAGTACTTCCAATTACGGCCTCAAGGCCCTTATGGAAGTGTCGGACTGCCGCTCTGACATGACCAGCTATCACATCGGTTTTCGCATCGCACCGCGTATAAACGCCGCCGGCAGAATGGACGTAGCGCGGCACGTGGTCGAGCTATTAGAGACAAAAGATTTTAACGAGGCGAGGCGGCTCGCGGAACTATTGGACTCACGGAATCGCGAGAGACAGAAGATACAGGCAGAGATCACCGAGCTGGCACTGACCGAAGCCGCGGATCGCGGCGATAAGATGTTCGTCGTTGTGGCGGGGGAGGGGTGGCACCGCGGCGTCATCGGGCTGGCAGCATCACGCATTGCCGACAAACTCTGCCGGCCGGTCATTGTTTTCTCGGTCGAAAACGGCGTGGCACACGGCAGCGGACGAAGCAGAGACGGCTTTCATTTACTGGATGCACTTGGAAGCTGCAGTGAGCTATTTGACCAGTTTGGCGGCCATGCGGCTGCCGCGGGGATGAAGATCGCCTCAGACCGAATCCCGGAACTCAGTGACCTGCTCGATGCGCACGCAAGGGGATGCATAACTCCCGAGGACCTTATACCTCGGCTGCATGTCGATGCAAAGGTCTCCACGGCGTCGATGAACCTAGGGCTGCTGGACGAGATCTCGCGGCTCGAGCCGTTCGGGATCGGAAATCCCAAGCCTGTATTTGCAACAGACGGCTTGTTCCTTCGCTTCGATCCAACCGTAATGAAAGAGAAGCACCTCAAGCTCTACCTTCAGGACAACGACGGGCGCCGCTTCGAAGCCGTATGGTGGGACGGGGTCGAGAAGGGAAAAGGGCGAACTCTGCGACCCGGAACCGGCATCGAACTCGCGTACACCCCGGAAGCGAACAAATGGCAGGGCAGCACACGGCTGCAGCTTGTTGTAGAGGATCTAAGGGAACATAATTGAACGAGTGCGCGAATCCACTACAAAAAAAGTAGATAAGTATCATTTTCGGGCCGCAGTCCCCAAATACTTTAGGTATGGAGCGGTGGCGGCATTAGCGGTGGTATTGATCGTGGTCGGGATCGCTCTTTATCGCGGTTCAGGAGATCCTGATTTCCGAATGAAAGGGTTTCCGAGCTCGCTCTCCAAAGACGTTGTTGCGACCGTAGAAGGGTACGAGCGCCGCGAGATGGAAGGCGACTCTCTTAAATACTTTATATCCGCCGACCGAGCCGTTACTTTCGCCGACGACCACCAGGAACTTGAGAACGTATTACTGCGAGTAATGACGCCGGATGGTTCCGCAAGTGATGAGATCAGGGCGCAAAAAGCCGTATATGTTCCTGCCGAAGAAAAGAACTTCAATGTCTTTTTTGCGGGCGATGTACAAATCAATACCCGTGACCGCCTTGCCGTTACCACTGAAAATCTTACTTACCAACGTTCGTCTGATACCGCAAAAGCTGAGGAGGCAGTCGTCTTCAGCCGAGACAATGTTCGCGGCAGCGCTATCGGCGCGGTAGTAAACGCGGCAGCTAAAAGGGTCGAACTGCTCAATTCTGTGGCTATCGAAACGCTGGGTCCGGCACAGCCCGATGGGCCTTCGTTTCGTCCAACACTGATCAACGCCTCTTATGCCGCCTATGACCAGATGCAAGAGCTTATAGAGTTGACCGGTGGTGTTCACGTGCGTTCAGCCGAATCTGTTCCGGCGGCGGAGCAATTTGATGTACGGGCCTCCCGAGCGAATGCGACACTGGCCCGGCTCAGCCAGGACAAACTTGATATTCAGAACGTCGAGCTATTTGAAAACGTTCAGATACGCTCCGGCGTCGATACCCGAATGACATCGAACTACGCGATGTATCGTCGTCCGTCGGAACGGTTTGAAATGACGGGG
>DATHVL010000390.1:0-3108 GCA_035461325.1 Pyrinomonadaceae bacterium | reverse complement strand
GTATCGCGTCTTTGGCCCTTTGAGCGTAAGGCACAAGGGTGCCGTCGTAATCTAAAAGAATGAGCCGCTTGGATGCCGCGGCGTAGGCGGCGGTGATCTCCGCCCGCGGCAGCCGCTGAGGCCGATCTACTGTAGCTCTTGAGCGAGCATCCGCGGCATCGGCAGTGTTGCGCAGGAACCTTGCTCCCCACGTGAATACATCATTTCGCAGGATCCTCTTGTAAAGCGCGTTCATTCGGTCGCGCTTCTCCTCGACGGGCATGCTCAACGCTCGGGCGATCGCCTTGGCCGTCCGATCCTCGTCGTACGGGTTGATCTGTATGGCCTCACCCATTTCGGCGGCCGCTCCCGCAAACTCACTCAGGATCAAAACCCCGTCTCCATCCGGTTTACAGGCTACATACTCCTTCGCAACAAGATTCTGCCCGTCGCGCAAAGGCGTAACGAGCGCGGCATCTGCAACGGCGTATAAAGCCGCCAGTTCTTCTTGTGTCAGATTTCGCCGCATGTAGACGATCGGTGACCACGCCGGGGTTCCAAAGCGTCCATTGATCTGGCCGACGAGTTCGTCCACCTGCTGCTGCAGCTCCTTATATTGGCGAATATTGCCGCGCGACGGTACCGCGACCTGGATAAGCGTCACCTTGCCCTGCATTCGGCGGTTTTGTTCCAAAAATCGGCGGAAAGCATTGAGCCGTTCGGGGAGGCCTTTTGTAATGTCGATACGGTCAACCCCGACCAAGACCTTTTCGCCCTTATATTTTTGGCGGTACTCAGTGATTATCTCCTGTGTCTTCGGTTGTGCGAGGATATCGCGAAACTCAAGAGGAGCGATGCCTATCGGCTGTGCCTCGAGCCGTATCTGCCGGCTGCCCAAGCTGATGCCGTCCATCGAACTGCGGATGCCGTTGATCCGGAGAAGCGAGGACCGAAAATTCTGCAGATACCGGTGTGTATGGAAGGAAATATAATCGGCGCCAAGCAGGCCCTTGAGTATCTCTTCCCGCCGCGGCAGTACGCGGAATACGTCAGATGACGGGAACGGAATGTGCAGAAAGAACCCGATCCGTGCATCGGGTACTGCCTCGCGGATCATCTGCGGTAGCAGCATTAGCTGATAATCGTGGATCCAGACAAGGTCGCCGGGCTTCAGCTCTTTTACGACGGCATCACGGAACACCTCATTCGCCCTCACGTAATCGCGCCAGTCGCTTGTGTTGAAATTTACGAGTTCGGGGAAGGAGTGAAAAAGGAACCAAAGCGTCGCGTTCGAGAAGCCTTCGTAATAGCCTTTGACAACCTCCGGAGGCAGATCGACCGCAATGCAGTTTTCTTCCTCTCGCCATCTATCGATCTCTGCCAGCCGCTCGGGATCGCGCTTTGCAGAGCTGTCGCCGCTCCAGCCGATCCAGACCCCGCCGGTGCGTTCGAGAAGCGGATCCATCGCCGTGGCAAGGCCTCCGGTACTTTTCTCGCTCTTCCAGCCGCGACGCACCTTTGTGAGCGTCATCGGTAGCCGGTTTGAGACCACGACCAAGCGGCCGACATCGGTCCGCCCCTCGTCTAAATTGTCTGACCCCTTGTTCTTCATAGTCCCTAAATTATCAATACGTTACAGCACGAAAAAAACATTTTCGCGCGATCGTTTAAACTTGACTGTATCTTACCAGACTAATCCAACAGGCATGCGGATGCAAGAAAATTGCGGTGCGGCCGATCGGTAGATCCGTTGAAATGTCTTGGCAACTGTTGCCGTGATTGACGTTACAACGGTCGGGCCGGCAAGCATAATGTTGTACGCAACGTTTCCCGTCGACGGCTGTTTCTATTACGATAGTAACGA
Organism: Pyrinomonadaceae bacterium; assembly: GCA_035461325.1. Lineage (GTDB taxonomy): Bacteria > Acidobacteriota > Blastocatellia > Pyrinomonadales > Pyrinomonadaceae > OLB17. The sequence continues at coordinate 1,265 of DATHVL010000390.1, read as the reverse complement.
TGGCCTCAAGAAAAACTCTCGATCAAGACCCGCTTTGGTACCAGGACGCGATCTTCTACGAAGTATTCGTCCGCGGCTTTTACGACTCCGACGGCGACGGGATCGGCGATTTTCGAGGCCTGATCGAAAAGCTTGAGTATCTGGAATGGCTCGGCATCGACTGTATTTGGATACTGCCGATGTATGAATCGCCGCTAAGGGACGGCGGGTACGACATTTCCGGTTACTATTCCATCTTGCCGGAGTACGGCACGCTCGATGACTTTAAGGCGTTCCTGGATGCCGCACATGCCCGTGGGATCCGTGTGATCGTCGACCTGGTAATAAACCACACCTCCGATCAGCATCCGTGGTTCATAGAATCGCGGAGTTCGCGTGACAACCCGAAACGCGACTGGTATGTCTGGAGCGACACAGACGAAAAATACCTCGACGCACGGATAATCTTTACCGATACGGAGCACTCCAATTGGGCGTGGGACGAAAAGACCGGAGCCTTTTATTGGCACCGATTTTTCAGCCATCAGCCGGACCTGAATTACGATAATCCCGAGGTGGGAAGGGCCGTTCTCGAGGTGGTCTCATTCTGGCTGGACATGGGGGTTGACGGTTTTCGGGTCGATGCGGTTCCATACCTTTTCGAGCGCGAGGGGACCATCTGTGAGAACCTGCCCGAAACGCACGGGTTCGTCCGCGAGCTTAGAGCGCATGTGGAAAAATACTATCCGGGAACCCTGCTGCTCGCCGAGGCCAATCAGTGGATGGAGGATGTGGTCGAGTATTTCGGTGATGGCGACGAATTCCAGATGTGCTACCACTTTCCGATAATGCCCCGACTTTTCGCCGCTCTCCGCCGCGAGGACCGTCGCCCGATCTTCGAAATATTGGAACGAACTCCGGACATTCCCGAGGGCTGCCAATGGGGGATGTTCCTCCGAAATCACGACGAATTGACGCTGGAGATGGTGACGGACGAAGAGCGCGACTATCTTTACGGCGAGTATGCCAAGGATCCGAGGATGCGGCTGAATCTTGGTATCAGGCGGCGCCTCGCACCGCTTCTGGATAACAGCCGCCGCCGCATCGAACTGCTGCATGCGCTGCTCTTTAGCCTGCCGGGCAGCCCGTTTCTCTACTACGGCGACGAGATCGGCATGGGCGACAACGTCTATCTAGGCGACCGCGACGGCGTCCGGACGCCTATGCAATGGTCGCTTGACCGCAATGCGGGCTTCTCAAAGGCAGATTTTGCCCAGCTTTATTTT
>DATHVL010000389.1:0-1910 GCA_035461325.1 Pyrinomonadaceae bacterium | reverse complement strand
ATCAACGTCGCATACGTAAGAGAGCAAAATCTCGATGCCGGCCTGGGTTACATCCTCGCGATGAGCCGCAGCCGGTTCGAGCCCGGTTCGAGTGGTAATGACCAGGGGCTCTGGCGTATGTCGGCCGAGTTCGTCACCGAGAATGGATACCTCGGCCAATGCGGCACCGAAACTTTGACCGAACCGTCGCAGAATTGTGCCGCCAATGCGTCGGCTCTTTACTTGAAATCCGTCATTTTCGGCGTCTTTGACGGCGACCCCATTTACAGCGTCGCGGCGTTCGGCAAATCGCCGCAGGATGCTGCGACTTGGAAAAATAGCCTGCCCGAGAACCGTGCCGATATATGGAACACCGTTACCGGTGCCGCCGAACGTGAACAGATCGTCAGGTTTTTCGCCGCGGGAATCGTAGCCGAAAATCCTCAAAAGTTCGGGTTGAAAAACGATCGCCCGTTGTCGGAACTATATCGGCTCACGTTGTAATATTGTCGTATGGTCGAGGTTTATATCAGCTACCCAACTCCGGAAGGCTCACACGAGATCGCCATCGATCGCGACAGGGTGACCTTCGGCCGGGGAAGCGATGTCGACCATCGTTTTGAAGACCAAAGCCTGTCACGTCTGCACGCCACCGTTTACCGTGACGGCGACCGCGTTTGGATCGTTGACGAAAATTCCTCGAACGGCACATCCGTAAACGGCAGTCCCGTTCAGCCGGCCGGCACGCCTTTGTCCAATGGCGATTCAATTCGTCTGGGCAATAACACGGTCCTCAACGTGCGGTTTGTCGAGGCGTCCGTGACCCCTGCGGCGGCGAAGACACCGATGATAACGTCTTCGGCCGGGGCTGCCCCCTCAGGAGGGTTCAGTGCCAGTCCGATGACGCTCCTGCCGATAGCACTTATCGCCGTCGCATTTTTGATCGTTAGCGTTTCGGCTGTGGTCATTGGTTTTAAGATGCTTGGCCCGCCATCGTCTTCGGCGTCGCTCACCGATGAAGACATCGATGATGATCCGATTCCGGAGTATTCCCCAAAACCGGAGGCGACAAAGACCGCCGATGCTATGCCGACAAAGGCTGTCCTATCTGATCCTTCGGATGACAAGCTTCCGATCCCTGAGGGCACCCCTGTAAAAGTAGATACCGCTCCGGCCAAGCCGTACCTTAGCATGTCAGATGCCGAAAAGCGCGAGTACATACGCGTCCGCGCAATGCGTATGGCTCAGGTCATCGGCAACCGGGCGAGCGACGAGATCCCTTCTGAGGCGGTCGATAAGATCAAATCTTTCACCGACGCCTATGCGAGCCGCATAAAGGTCAAGCCCTTGGGCGGCTGCAGATTCGGCGATAATCTTGAGGCGACCTACACGCGAGCGAGCAAGAACGCTCCGTTCATTGTCCGTGCCTTTAACGAAAAGGGCATCGATCCGCGGATCGGGCTCTATCTCGCGATGATCGAATCGGAGCACTGCGTCTGCCTCCAAAGCCCGACCGGCCCGCTTGGTATGTTTCAGTTCACAAAGGCAACGGGTGAACTTCACGGCCTTAAGACCGTTCGCGGTGCATCGCCCTCCAATCCCGACGAGCGGTGCGAGCCAGAGCCGTCTGCTCGTGCAGCGGCCTCTTATATGAAAGCTCTCACCGGCCGCTACGGCACCGGGCCCGCTAGCGTTCCGTTGGCGATCGGCAGCTACAACAGCGGCGAGGGCGGCCTTAGCACGAATCTCGTTAAAGCCTTGGAATCGAACTCCGGGCTCCCGCGTGACTTCTGGACGCTCATCTCAAAGGGCGAAATCCTTTCAAAGCAGTTTCAGTCAGAGAACTTCAAATACGTGCCCAAGTTTTTCGCGGCTGCGATCGTCGGTGAAAACCCGGCGGACTTCGGAATGAAGCTCCAGCCCCTCTCGAC
>DATHVL010000388.1:0-2147 GCA_035461325.1 Pyrinomonadaceae bacterium | reverse complement strand
ATCGGCCTTTACCCGAAGAACGAGGAACGCATTATCCGCACACGGCTTGCCCAGACATTCCGTTACATCGTTTCACAGCGATTGATCCCGCGTGCTGACGGCAAGGGCCGCATCGCAGCCGTTGAGATACTGAAATCTAATCCGCGTACCCGGGAATATATCGAAAAAGGTGAAAGCGAGGGCAAGACTCTGCTCGACGCAATTCGCGACGGGGAAATAGACGGAATGCAGGATTTTGATTCGGTCATCCGCGAAATGGTCGAAGAGAAGCTGATCTCGTTGGAAGACGGCCTCTCCTACGCGACCAACAAGAACAATCTTCTGCTCCAGCTCAAGGGCCTTTCATCGACCGAGGATTACCTCAATTCAAATGCGCGTCCGGTTTCGGCCGCTGCCCCCGTGCCGCCGCCCACGGCCCCGCCAACCACATCCTCCGTCCTGGACATGATCGAATAACCCCTAGGTTCGCTTTCAAACATATGATTATTCGCTGCGACAATTGTTCAGTTTCACTTCAGCTCGACGAGTCTAAGGTGCCGAGCGGCAACTTTACCGTACGCTGTCCCCGCTGCCAGAATATGCTCCGGGCAAATAAAGACTCAAAAGTCCCGGGCCATGGCGTCGGCAAACAGCTTGCTGAAAACAAGCCGGCCCCGGCCGTTAACGAAGGGGCTCGGCAGTTTGCCGAAAAAGAGAACGAGTTTGAGATCAATAACGCCTTAAAGGCATTGCTCTCAGCGCTCCAGACCGGCAAGACTGTGCTCGACAGCGATGACGATGCAGGCAGAAAACCGCGCCGCGTGCTGCTCTGTCTCGGTGACAAACGTGAACAGGTGGCCAAGGTCCTCACAGGGGCCGGCTACAAGGTTTACATCGCCGAGACGCCCGCTCAGGCGAACGAACGACTGCGTGAGGGCAAGACCGAGATCGTCATCTTCTCTCCGGATTTCGCCGCCGAATATGGCGGAGCGGCCATACTTCAGCAAAAAGCCAACACGATGTACTCATCGGAGCGGCGACGTCTTTTCCTTATCTCCCTCGAGGACAACGGAACGACGATGAATGCCCACGATGCTTTCTTGAGAAATCTAAATTTGATCATCAACACAACGGATATCCCGCAGATGCCGCTGATACTCAATCGAGCACTGCTGGATTTTAACGACCTTTACCACTATCTCAATCGCGGACTTGGCGTCGAACCGATCTAACCTTACGACCCGCCGGCCGATAAATTTGGTCCGCGGCCCAAAATTGTAGGGGCAGGGCTCCGCCCGGCCTGTTTTCGCTTCCCCAGGCGACTCGCCTACGGGCAGCCGTAATTGCTGCCCCTACAATTCCTTCCTTGTGTTGATTATTCTGCGAGTGCGATCTCGAAAAAGAGCATTTCAAATTGAAGCCGTGAGCCTTTTGGACCGCTGCCGCCGAGCGAGGTCTTGATAGCAAGGTCCACCTCCGCGAGTCGATGCAGGCAGCGACATAACTTTTGGCGGTCCGCCCGCCGTGAAGAGGCCAGAAACGGTTCCCGATCGCTGTACCTCAGCTTTATCACCCGCCCCACCTCGTCCGCCGGGGCACCCCCGGACATCATGTCTTTCGCTATCAGCATCCGCCGCAAGTTGTAAGAGACCAGCCCCAAAAGTGCTAGCGGCTCAGCCCCGTCATCCAGAGTCTTTTTGAGCGCGGCAAGGGCCTGTTCGCGACGCCCGGCGACAAGGTGATCGGTAAGATCAAAATTGCTCGCTTCGCGCGTGTTTGCCACAAGCGTTTCGACCAGTTCGATCGTAATTCCGCCCGCTTCATCCGCCGCCGAGGCAAGCTTGTCCGTTTCGTTACCTAACCGGTGGAGGTCGGCCCCGACCAGCGTCACGAGCAATTTCAGCGCAGGCGGGTCGGCCTTGACCCCAAGACCCTCAGCACGCCTCCGAACCCATGTGAGCAGCTCGCTGTCACCGAGCGGTGCAAACTCCACCGCCGCCGCTTTCGCCTTGAGCAGCGTCGACATTTTGCGGTTGCCGTTCAGCTCTTCCGCATTGATGAGAAAGATCGTATGCGGCGAGGGGTTTGCAAGGTATGCCGTCACCGCATCCAGATATTCTTCCTTCAACGTGTCCTTTTGCGCGGTCGCGGCGACGCGAGCGCCGGTC
>DATHVL010000387.1:0-4075 GCA_035461325.1 Pyrinomonadaceae bacterium | reverse complement strand
CCCTCGCCCGTTTTCGCCGATATCCGCAGCGCCGTGCCTGCATCGATATCAGGATCGGCCCGCTCCGGACTTTTGTCTATCTTGTTTAGGACGATAATGCGCCGGAGGTCCTTCGTTCCCTCGAGCACGTCCAGGTCCTCGGCAGTCAGCGGTTCTGAGGCATCGAGCATCACTAGCACCATATCTGCATCGGTCATCGCCCGCCGCGACCGCTCGACGCCGATGCTCTCGATGGTATCCTCCGTCTCACGCAACCCTGCCGTGTCGATCAGCGAAATAGGAATGTCGCGAAACGTGAACCGTTCGTGCAGCTGATCGCGCGTCGTTCCGGGTATCTCCGTTACTATCGCGCGTTCGCTCCCGATCAGTGCGTTGAACAAGCTCGAGTTGCCGACATTCGGCCGCCCGACGATCGCCGCACGAATCCCCTCGCGGATGAGTTTGCCCGCGCTATAGGTGCCGGCCATCCGCTCGATCTCGCTCCCCAAGTTTTCGAGCCGGCCGATAATCGCGTCGGTCTCAGCCGCCGGCAGGTCGTCCTCGACGAACTCCAGCGCCGATTCCAGAACGACGATGATATTCAGCAGCTTATCCTTGATCGGCTGCAGCTCATGCGACAACTCGCCCTTCATCTGCCGCAACGCCTGACGAGCCGCCGCGCCCGATTGTGCATCGATCAGGTCACGGATAGCTTCTGCCTCAGCCAGGTCCATTCGCCCATTCGCAAGCGCCCTCAGGCTAAATTCGCCGGGATCGGCCAGCCTCGCTCCCGCGGCCAGGCATTCGTCGATCACGCTCCGCAGTACGACCGGGGAACCGTGACAGCTTATCTCGATGATGTCTTCGCCGGTGAATGAGTTCGGCGCCTTGAAATACGTCAGCACTGCCTCGTCGATGTTCTCTCCCACCGCATTTTTCAGTGTTTTGAGCAACGCCATTCGCGGCGCCGCCGAATAGTCACCACCAGCGATTCGACCGGCGATCTCAAGCGCGCCGGGGCCGCTCATGCGCACGACGCCCAGCCCGCTGCGGCCGAGGGGTGTTGAAAGTGCGACGATCGTATCGGCCATAGATAATAATCGGGCGCGACCCTTCAGGAACAAATGTCCTGCAAGATCACGCCCGCCCATTTCGAAAGAACTCTTATTTTAGGTTGACCTGCAGGCGGCGGTCGCGGCCCGCTCCCACCGATTCCGTAGCAAGGTCCTCTTCCTGCTGAAGCGTAAGATGTATCACCCGCCTTTCGGTCGAGTTGAGCACGCCGAAGGTAAACGGCCGGCCGCTCTTACGTACCTGCTCTGCTGCGAACCGTGCCATCGCCTGCAGCTCTGACTTCCGCGTCTGGCGAAACCCGTCGGCGTCACAAATGAATCGATGCTCGCGTTCAAGTCCGCGCCCGTACACTTGAAATAATATCGTTTCAAAGGCGTCGAGCATCTCGCCGTTTTCCATCAGCGCCAGGCCCACATCGCCTCCGCTCAGGTTCAGCAAGCAGCCTTCGGTTATCCACCGCGATTGGACCTCAAGATCAAAACCGAGATCGGCGATGATCTCCGTCAAAAACTTTTCGGCTTCCTGACAAGTTTCGTTCATTTCTGCCATCTATTGAGCACCCCCCGCTTACGACGTCGAAAGTTTCGGCTTCGTCTTCACCTTTTTCGCACCCTTGGGCACCGCGTTCACCACCTCGGTCGTCGGCGGTTCCGTCGGCTTATTATAATGATTGATTATCATCTGTTGGCCAAAGCTGACGATGTTCCCGAAGAACCAGTAGAGCAGAAGGCCCGAGGGTGCCGCCCACATCACCCACAGCATCATAACGGGCATCAGCCACGTCATCATCTTTTGCTGCATCTGCTGTTCGGGCGTCACGGCCGGCCCGGTAGGCGTGAACTTCATCGCCAGGACCATCGAGATCGCAAAGCCGAACTCGAGCAAATGCCATGGGTCGGCCCCGGAAAGGTCCGGCAGCCAAAGGAATGATGCCTGCCGCGCTTCCTGCGAGATGGTGATCGCCGTGTAAAATGCGATCAGGAGCGGAAACTGAAGCAGCATCGGCAAACAGCCGCCTATCGGCAGAGCGTCCTTTGTCAGCTTGAGCTGATCCATCTGCAGCTGCCGCATTTTAGGGTCGTCCATCGGGACTCCCTTCTTCTGCATGGCCTTGATCTTGTCCTGGATCTCCTTCATTTTCGGCGCGTTGCCGGCCGCTTTCTTAAAGGATTTCGACTGCTTCCACCTCAAGGGGAACAGCAGGGAATAGAACAAGAACGTGAAGACGATGATCGCGACGCCGTAATTATTTACGATCGTATTCAGGTAATGCAGGGCGTAAAGAATCGGGACCGAAAGCGGCTTGACGATCATCCTGATCGGCCAATAATTGCTGAAGTTGATCAGGTTGACGAAATCCAGTTCACGCCCCACCGATTCCCCCAACGGCCCGTCGAGATTCGAAAGCAGAAAGTAGTCTTTGGTACCGGTGTAAATTTTTGTTACCGAACCGTCGCCCGTCACAGGCACGTAGGCCGTCACAAGATGACGGGTCTCTTTCGTTTCAGGGCTGCGAAGGACCCAGCTGAAAATACTGTAATAGTAAGGCTCGGTCTCGATCTCATACTTTGAGGCCTTTAACTCCAGCCCCGTGGTCGGTGACGCCGGGATCGCCGCCATCGCAAAATAAGCATCGCCCACACCTGCCCAGTCAACCGTACCGGGAACTGTAAGCGACGCCTGGTTGTTCGCGTCGTATTCGAATGAGTAATAACCCTGGTGCCGGACAATACCGCCGTCCACGGCCGCGACCGCCTCAGATTCGATCTGGTAAAAGGTGTGATAGTTGATCGCGTGGTCGCCGATGCTTGCGCCGATCAAGAGCTTGGGGTCCGCTACGGGTTGGCCGTTCTTTGCGATCGTGATCGCAAGGTCCGTCAAAAAGCTGTCCGAACGGAATAGAAAATTCTTTTTGACCTCAAGCCCCGCCGCATCGGTCATCACGAACTCGATGAGGCGTTCCTCGCCGGGGGCCAGCGTTATCTCGCTCTCTTGGGCCGAGACCTGATAATTGCGTTCATTGATAACGGAGTTAACCGCGGCGTCAGCCGTGGAAAGCCGGAACGGCACATCCTGCGGGCTGCGTTTCAGTGCCTCTTCTGAGATCAGCTGCAGCGGCCTTTGGTCTTCGCTTGTAGAACCGTTCGCAAATATCGGATATTCGTCGCCGTTCGTTTTGTTCTTTAGCAGTACCCAGCTTGTCGCAACGGCGCCCTTTGAATTGAGCTTTACCTCATATAGCGGCGAGCGAATAACGATCTCTCGTTGAGGAACATTGTCCTGAACTTCAGAAGGCTGTTCAGTCGGAGCTGCCGGAGTTTCAGCCGGGGCCGGGGCGGCCGCCTGTTCGGCCGTAGCCGTGTTCGCGTTCGCGTTGCCCTCCGGCGCACGAGGCGTGAAGAAATATGACCACGCGAAGAGCACGACCATCGAAAGCACGGCCGCAATCAGAAATCGCGATTGGCCTTGTTTATCCTGTTCCATTATTTCGTTACGCCCTGCCCCTTATGAACTACCTGACCGGGTCGTGGCCGCCTCGGCAAAGCGGCTGGCACCGCAAAATGCGTTTCGTACCCATCCACACGCCTTTCATGACACCGTATTTCTCGACCGCCTCGCGGGCATACTCTGAGCAAGTCGGCTCAAATCTGCAGGCAGGCGGTAAAAAAGGCGACACTATCGCCTTGTAAGCGCCAAGCAGATCAAGCACCAAAAATTTCATCGATTCACGTATTTTGCCACACCCTCGATAGATGTAACGAATCCGACGCCTATTTCGTTCGAGCCCCGATGCGGGCAACCATGTTTTTAAACTCAGCCAGCGGCTTTTCCAGCTTTACCCTTAGGATCGCCCGGCGAGCGTTTAGCACCCAATCATATCGCTCTGCTAAACCATCGAGTTCCGCACGGCTTAATCTAAATGTCTCTCTCAACAGCCGCTTTGCGCGGTTCCGGTCATGCGCTTTGCCGATCGCTTTCTTAGTTGCGGTGATCCCCACACGGTGCCGGCCAGCTTTTCCGG
>DATHVL010000386.1:0-7856 GCA_035461325.1 Pyrinomonadaceae bacterium | reverse complement strand
GTCATAGATCTCGTAGGCGAACTCCATCACCGCCGCTTTCAGCTTTTCGGTATCGGCGGGGAGGGTTAGTGAGTTGTCAACGAGAAGGACGATGCGGGAAGGCGATGGGTCGTAGCTAAAACCGTTTACCCGATGTTCGATGCCGTTCTCGTAAAGGTAAATATTCTCGGTGCGGATGGGGTCAGTTTTGCTGTCGATCCGTTTGGCGGTGACGGTGAGAACCGTACCACCGCTTTCGGTGCCGCGACTAGCATGGCGCGATTGAGCTGTTGCACCGGCGGTGCCTATGCAAATGAGAAGCCCAATTGTGAAGAACCGCAGCAGCTGCGTCATAGATCATTCAGCGGAAGATTTCGTATCCGAACCGGCCGAGGCCGGTGTGTCGCTTTTACTCTTTGATGCAACTTCGGTCGATGCGGTTGATTCGGAACCGGATGTTTTTTCGGCCTTGTCCCCGTTGCCAGAGGTTTTGCCGGCGTAATCGGTGACATACCAACCGGCGCCTTTGAACTGAAAACCGGAAAGGGACCACTGTTTCTCCAGTTCGCCGCCGCAGCTTTCACATTCCGTCAGGGGAGCTTCAGAGATGCTCTGGCGCTTTTCGAGGTGTGCGCCGCACTTTTTACATCGATATTCGTAAATAGGCATAAAGCTTAAATTCTCGGTTTAATAAAGTAGTAAAATAACCTATCACCGCTTGCTTCAGCAGAATCCGTTAAACAGGTTTCGCCGAATAAAGTAAAGGCCGGCGGGATAAGAGCCAAGGGGTAATAGTATGAATAATTTTATCATTTTTATATTGATATTGTTGATGGCAGGCGTATTTGCCAAGGCGGTGAACGCTCAGCAACTCGAAACGGCCGATGTGAACCTTAAACGTTATGCCGGGCGATGGTATGAGATCGCTAAGTATCCGAACAAGTTTCAGAGGAACTGCAAGGCGAATACGGCGGCAAACTATACGATCAAGGACAACGGGAAGATAGAGGTCGTGAACGAATGCCTGGAGGCCGACGGTTCAACAAACCGGGCCGTTGGCGAGGCCAAGGTTCCGAACAAATCTGAGCCGGGCAAGCTGAAGGTGCGTTTCGCCCCGGGGTGGCTATCGTGGCTGCCGTGGGTCTGGGGCAATTACTGGGTGATCGAGCTGGATCCGGCCTATCAGTACTCGGTGATCGGCGATCCGGACAGAGAGTATTTCTGGATACTGAGCCGAGAGCCGAAGATGGATGACGCCACCTACCAGGGAATACTTGAACGGGCGAGGGCAAAGGGATTTGACCCGGCGAAGGTCGAACTTTCGCCGCAGGGCGTTTCGGGGAGCTGATATCACAACGTTTGCTAAAATGTAGGCATGGGTATATCGAAAGCGGCGCGGAGGCATATTGATCTCGAAATAGGAAAGGCCATCGAGCTGCTGGAAAGCGGCGCTCCAGAAGAAGCTTTTCAGCATTTAGAAAGAGCGCACGTACTGGGTCAGGCTGATACCGCTGTTCACACGCGAGTTCACTGGCTTATGCTGAAAGCGGGCATTCGTCGAGGCGATCTCGGCGAGGTATGGGGACAGGTGATCCGCATTATCGGAGCGGCGACGAAAACGCCCCTTGGTATCTATCCGAAAGGAAATACCGGAGGGGCGAATGTTTATTTCTTTAAGCCGATGCCGATAGCAGGTGACCTTCAAGCGATACTCGACGAACGGGATCAATAATTTGTTGCGGTGTTCGTCTCGACATCGGAGCTGGTTTCGGCGAGGAACCTCTCCGCATCGATGGCGGCCATGCATCCCGTGCCGGCGGCAGTCACAGCCTGGCGATAATAGACATCCTGTGCGTCGCCGCAGGCGAACACACCCTCGACGTTGGTCTTCATCGTCTTGCCTTCGGTTATCAGATAGCCGACCTCATCCATATTAAGGACGCCCTTGAAGAGGTCGGTATTCGGTTTGTGGCCGATGGCGATAAAAACGCCCTGGGTGGGGAAGCTGTAGGTCTCGCCCTTTTGAGTGTCGAATAGCGTAACGCTTTCGACGCCGGACTCTTTGGTCCCGTGAATCTCTTTGACCTCGGTGTTCCAAAGGATGTCGATCTTGTCGTGGTTGAGGACGCGCTCCTGCATGATCTTGGAGGCACGGAACTCGTCACGGCGGTGGATGAGCGTGACCTTGGACGCGAACCTAGTGAGAAAGAGAGCTTCCTCCATTGCTGTGTCGCCTCCGCCCACGACGACGAGAGGCTTGTCTCGGAAAAAGAATCCGTCACAGGTGGCACAGGCGGAGACGCCGTTGCCGCCGAGGCCTTCGGGGACGGGCGCCTCGCCGGGAATGCCGAGCCACTTGGCAGAAGCGCCGGTCGAGATGATCAGCGTGTCGGCCTTGATAATGGTCGTTACCTCGTCTGCGTCTTCACTGGCTTTGCCGTAGAGCGTGAAGGGGCGTTTGGAAAGATCGACCTCGCTGATCCAATCATTTCGGATCTCGGTGCCGAAACGCTCTGCTTGTTTTCGGAACTCTTCCATTAGGGCGGGGCCCATGATCCCTTCGGAGAAGCCCGGATAGTTCTCAACGTCGGTGGTTATGGTCAGCTGGCCGCCGGGCTGTGGGCCGTCGATAACGAGGGGCTCGAGCTCAGCACGCGAGGCGTATATGGCGGCGGTCAAGCCCGCCGGGCCGGAGCCTAGAATTACGACTTTTCGTTCGATGGTCTCTATTGACATAGGTGGACAGGCCGAAGGCGGCGTAAAAATTTGTGTTAATAACGTTGTTTGTAGTATAACTATCCGTTGTTAGAATAGTCGAATCCAAATTCTTGGGCACCACTGTATCAAGCGCAACAGCAATAATATTGTTATCGTTTTCCTGCCGACATAGCGGGAGAGTGGATTCGTGCAGCGGCCAAGTGGCGAGTGTTCTCCATTGAATAATGACAACCTCGAAACCTCAATTTGAGGAAAAACGCTTTGCTCTCCGAATGGCCCTGCGGCTGCCCATAGTCGTTTCAGGCAGGACCGAGGACGGCGCCGCTTGGAGCGAGCCGACCGAGACCGACGATATATCGACGCTCGGTGCACTGTTCCAACTCAATCAGGATGTCGAACACGGTGAGAGCCTTTACATTCGCTCACACAGGCCGGACGGCGTGCCGGTCGAGGTTAAGGCAAAGGTCGTCAGGCTTACGCCGGCGAATTACGGCACGACGCGCGTGGGTGTCGCGATCGTGGAGTCGAAAGAAAGCTGGATGCGGCTTTTTGTGGCATGGATCGCGGATGACAATATCGGCGAGGGCGTCGACGAATAATTAGCGGATCATTTTAAGGTGTTGAGGACAGGCTATCGGCCTGTCTTGGTTTTTAAATATGGCGAATTACGAAACATTGACGATAGAGAAGCGGGGCCGCGTCGCGATAATGACGATCAACCGGCCGGACAAGCTGAACGCACTGAACACGAAGGTGCATGAAGAGGGTGTAGCGGCTCTGAACGAGCTGCGTGCGGACGACGATGTGCGGGTGCTGGTGCTGACGGGTGCGGGCGAGAAGGCATTTATCGCCGGTGCCGACATCAGCGAGTTTGCGGGGCACACGCCGGTCACACAGCGCGATCAGTTCTATCAGCCGACGCTCTTTAATTCGATCGATGGATTTCCGAAACCGGTGATCGCAATGGTCAACGGCTTTTGCCTGGGCGGGGGAAATGAGCTGGCGATGGCATGCGACCTGCGGATCGCGAGCGAGACGGCGAGATTTTCACAGCCGGAGATCAACCTGGGGATCATACCGGGCGGCGGCGGGACCCAGCGGCTGACGCACCTGATCGGAGAGGGGCGTTCGATGGAGATGATCTTGACGGGCGATATGATCGATGCGGCGACGGCCGAGCGATTCGGGCTGGTGAATCATGTTTATCCGGCGGATCAGCTTGAGGAAAAGACGATGGAGCTAGCGAACAAGATCGCCGAAAAGGCACCGATCGCGTTGCGGCTGTGTAAGGAGGCGGTGAAATTTGCGTCGCGGTCGAACCTGGATGAGGGCCTGCGGCGCGAGGTCGATCTGTTTGCTATCTGCTTTTCGACGGAGGACAAGGAAGAAGGCGTTTCCGCGTTTCTTGAGAAACGGAAGCCCGAGTTCAAAGGCCGGTAAACGCTTGACGGAGCCGACGGTTTTCGATAGATTCAAAGTTCGCCCGTCGCGGCGAAGAGCCATTGGGGTCGTAGCTCAGCTGGGAGAGCGCATGAATGGCATTCATGAGGTCAGGGGTTCGATCCCCCTCGACTCCACCAATTTCTTTGAGGCATCTCGCATCGAGGTGCCTTTCTCTTTTTTGCGATAACATAAGGCTTGCCGAAGGCGGCGACTTAGCTGATGTCTTTAAGAAAGTTGCGGATAAGTGCGTTTGTGATGGCGGCGGCACTGCTGATGGTGTCGGGCGCGTCGAATGTTTGGGCTCATGCAAAGCTCGTTTCATCGAATCCCGCAGCGGGCCAGATCGTCGACGAGCCGCCGTCGGAGGTAGAGCTTGCGTTCAGTGCCGCGGTCCAGACGTCGATGAGGACGATCGCGGTGAAGAACGAACAGGGCGAACGCGTCGATCTGCAAACGGTCTCGGACCGAGATGAGGGCCGGGTCTTGACGGCGGGGCTTTCTGCGGGGCTACCGGACGGCATGTATAGGATCGAGTGGCGCGTACTTTCATTAGACGACCATGTTATAAGCGGCGATCTTGCATTCGAGGTGCGGCGGGGAGGAGGGCCGCCGGAGACGGAGGCTGCCGCACAAACAGCAGAACAGGATCATAGCGGCATGGACCACTCGATGCATGAGGAACAAGGGGAAATAAACTGGGCGCAAAGCCTTGTACGATGGGTGATGTACCTTGCGATGATCTCGCTTGCGGGGGCTTTCGCGTTTCGAATTTTTGTGGCAGGCCCTGCCGGCCGAGATATCGCGGAGATATCGCCCGGTGAGTCGGCGATAGCGGCATTGGAAGGCCAGCGAGCAAGGATGCTTGCAACTGCATTTGTGTCGGTTCTGGTGCTGATCGCAGCGGGGGTCGCGGCCCTGATGCTGCAGGCTGCCGCAGTATATGCCGAGGGAAATCTGGTATCCCTGAATCCCGCTCAGCTAAAACAGGTGATCACAGAAACGAGTTTTGGCCCGCCGTGGGCGATGCAGATGACGTGCGCGGCCGCGGTGTTGGTAGTTGTCCTCTTAATGCGGGGAAGAAGGCCGGGAAGAGTATTTCTTTGGATCGGCCTGGTGATGTCAGCCCTAATACTGCTTGCTCCCAGCCTGACCGGACACGCCCGCGCGGCATCGATCGACTATCCGCCGGCGATCTTATTCGATTGGCTTCACTTAGCGGCCGCGGCGGTTTGGGCGGGGGGGCTGGTCCAACTCGCTGTTACGGTGCCTGCAATGTTGAGGCCGATTCGCGGCCGTGAGCGCGCGGTCGGTTTGAGTGCTGTGCTGGCGGGGTTTCACAAATTGGCGATCGGAGCGACGGTAACCATCATCCTCACGGGACTTTATAACTCGTGGATACACGTAGAGAGTTTTAGGGCCCTGATCGAGTCTGATTACGGAGTTACCCTATTGGCGAAGGCCGGGGTCTCGGCATTGATGATAGCGATTGGCGGCGTGAACGCATTTATCATCCACCCGAAGATCAAGCGACTTGCAGCTGAGGGCGAGGAGCTGCCGGAGGGAATGATGCATTTGCAGAGGAACGTCCGTGTGGAACTTGCGCTTGGGGCTATAGTGCTGATGCTTGCGGCCCTGCTGGCATTTATGCCGCCGGCCCGCGAGCACACATTGCCGGGCGGCGAACGCGTTTCGGCGAGGCTGATCAGCTATGAACGAGAAATTCAGGCGTGACGATCGAGGGTGAGAAAAAGCCGGCGGTCGTGTTGAAGAGACGGATACGGGCCTGCTTGCGGACGTTGGCGATATGGCCGAAGTTCCAGGTGACGAGGTAATCGATCTTGTGGAAAGAGGCAAGCGCGACGTGGACCGCATCGGCGAGGAATTTTCGGTGGAAGATGCCGCGTGAGATATAACCTTCGGCGAGAATCGCCACTTCCTCCACGAGCTCAAGTTCCGGAAGCGGGGCGATCAGCTTGAGATAACCGGTCCGGTGCGGCTCGGAAATGTGCTCGAGTTCGCGGCGAACGAGAGGCGAAGAGTAGGCGGTGTATTCGGCGAGTTCACGTTCGAACCAGCGGATCGTGAGATCGCGGCGGAAAGGATCGTCGTTGTCGAGATATGCTCCGATGACCGAGGTTTCAAGGTAAAGCGATAGTTTCATCAGAGCGGCTGCAGCCTAGGGTACGGTTTCGATCGGCGAAAAGCTAACGACCGAGTTAGTGAAGTCGAAGGTCATTTTGTAATTTCGGAGGAAGTTGCCACCGAGAATGCCGGCTTGTTCAAAACCGGCTACTTCATTGATGGTATCAAGTGAGAGTGCGATCGCAGCAATATCCTCGCGTGAGTGCGCTCCGAAACTGACCTTGGGGAGATTGAATGAGGGAACGGCCTCGGTAATGCCGCCCGCCCCGATGACCCGTAACGGCTCGCCGCGCTCGAAAGAGCTTACGGGCTCCAGGCTGGCTAATTGTTCCGATATAACAGAGATGCTGGCGCCGGTATCGACGATAAAGTTGAGCGGAAGTTTCACGCCCGGGAGTTGGACGTGGCCGCTGAGAAATCCACTTGAAGTAAGGCGGAGCGGGATATTGATCGAGCCGTCCGAAGGTGCGAGGCCGCGATCTTTCCTTGACTCGAGAGCGAATGTCTGGCTGCCGTAATCCACGGTCGTAAGGAATTTGGATATAAGCGATAGCCCTATGTATCCATCAATGCGATTAACATTATTGTGAAAATGGCGGATATAGATCGGTACGTTGCGGATCTTGACCTGACCCATGTCAACGCTCTTCAGAAATCCGTAGACGATCTCAAACTGTCCGTCGCCGCCGATGCCCCTTGCAAATCCGCCGCGGGCAACGGGCTTGATCTTGAGACGCTCGGCCGTTTCGTCCGAAAGGACGGTAATGCCGGAACCTGTGTCCAGGACAAACCGAAGGGGTTCTTTGCGGTCATTGACCCGAACTTCCATCACCGGACGATTGCCGATCAAGCGGAAATTAAGAACGTCGGAGTCAGAACCAGCCATTCGATAAAGGGCGTTTCGGCCGCCGAGATACTTTAGAAAATTGACCAAGCCCCGGATGCGGTCGCGGCGGTCTTTATCGGTGTCGCGTGAGATAGAGAGAAAGCGCTCGTATGCGTCCGCTGCTTCCTTGAAGCGTTCCGCTCGGGCCGAAACCTGAGCGAGAGCAAAGACAAAGTCTGGTTCATTGGGCTCGTAATATACGGCCTCTTTTAGATTAAGCAGGCTTTCGTCTATGTTGTTCTCATAAAACTCGAGCAGTCCGTAGCTTGCCCACGCGAGAGCGTCTTTACGGTCTTTTTGAATTGCCGCAAAAATGACCTGCCGGGCATCTACAAAGCGGCCGGCATTGAGCAACGTAGTGCCAAGGACCGAGAGGGCATAGGCGTTATCGGGTTCAGCCTGAGCAATGGCGAAACTTATCTCGTAAGCGTCAACGAGCTTTCGCATTTTTGAAAGAGCGTAAGCGAGGCGGAGTTTCGCGAGTGAATTGTCGGGGTCGAGTTCTATGGCCCGCCGGTAAACACGTTCGGCATCCTGGTATCGGCCGCCGCGCATCAGCTTTTCGGCCTGTTTGACCAATCGTTTCGAATCGTCGGTAGGCAGAAAATTGTCATCACTGCCGGCATAAACCGCAGGCACCAGCAGAACGGCGAGAAGGAGGACGGCCAAACGCAGCGAGAGTGGAGAT
>DATHVL010000385.1:0-2036 GCA_035461325.1 Pyrinomonadaceae bacterium | reverse complement strand
TTCACCGGCGAATCGGCCCGGTCGTTCCAGCGGCCTAAGATCCCAAGTGCGGGGAAGTCGAGCCCCAGAGCATAGTTTGTCCTCGCGCCGGTAAAGATCGTTGCATTAGCCGAAGTAAGTGCCGCCACTGCCACCATCAGCCCGATGACCCACGCGGCCCCTTCACCTAATGTCGCTCGCATTACGTCCCCGGCAACCGCGCTCGATCCCGCAACGCCGCTGAGGCCGAGCACGTTCAGATACGCAAAGTTGACCA
Source organism: Pyrinomonadaceae bacterium (assembly GCA_035461325.1). Classification (GTDB taxonomy): domain Bacteria; phylum Acidobacteriota; class Blastocatellia; order Pyrinomonadales; family Pyrinomonadaceae; genus OLB17. The sequence continues at coordinate 1,780 of DATHVL010000385.1, read as the reverse complement.
GCACGTAAAGTGCCGTAATGATGAATATTCCCAGTATCAGTGCCCGTGCTATCTGCCGTTTTCCGGAACGCATCTCGGCAGAGATGTATGCCGCCTCATTCCATCCGCCGAAAGTCAACAGCACAAATACCATGGCCAGCCCAAGCGTCGTAACGGCGGGCACACCATCGCTTGCAGCCGCGGCCATGGCGGGTTCGGCGGGCGCCATGAAGATGCCGACGCCGATCAGGACTAGGATGCCAACGATCTGGAGCGACGTTAAGATCCTCTGCGTCCCTGTGCCGAACTGGATCCCGATAATATTTATCAGCGTAAGCACCGAGATCACCAATCCGGCGTAGATCATCGGCGAATAAGCCCCGAGGCTGTAAAGCTGTGTGGCGTAATCGCCAAAGATAAATGAGAGTATCGCGACCGAGCCCGTCTGGATGACGCTCATCCGGGCCCAGGCAAAAAGGAATGCAAACCGGCCGCCGAATGCCCGCCTCAAGAAATGATAATCGCCCCCGGCACTGGGGAAAGTGGTGGCGAGTTCCGCATAACACAGGGCTCCGATCAGCGAAATAAATCCGCCCAGAACCCAGACGCCGATAAATGCCGCAGGCGTGGCAGTATTCGACGCTACAAGCGACGGGAAGCTAAAGATCCCCGCGCCCACGACGATGCCGACGATCAGCGCGACCGCGTCAAATGACCCAAGCACGCGCTGCGGCCCCGCAGGGCCGGCGGCGCTGCCGTTCTCTTCAAAATTTTCAACCTCTGCCCCGTGTTCGTTGATTTTCATCAGCCCCCTTAAGGGTTATATACAAATGCTTTCCGACGGATGCGGCCGCCGCCTGTATCAGTGCAGTACACGATTATTAATTTCAAGAGTATAACGCAATCCCGGTGCCGCTGTCGCTTATTTATTTCCATTTCGGTTTGGTATATCCTTGAATAACCAAAACAGTTTTCAGGGGAGCCGGACCGGCTGAGAGTCTTTTCATCTTTGCGAAAAGAGACCCTAGGGACCTGATGCGGATAATACCGACGAAGGGAGAAAAACAATGAAACACACGAACGGCACCACCGCGCCCGCGGACAATGGATCGCGGCCATCCAACGGAAATATCGACATAAACGAGCTGACAAGCGACGAAGTGCGCCTGCCTGCTTCGAAAAAGATCTACATCGAAACTAGCGGCAGCCATCGCCTCCGCGTCCCCTTCCGCGAAATATCGCTCTCGCCGTCAAAGGCGTTCGACGGCACGATCGAAACGAACGAGCCCGTCCGCGTCTATGACACCAGCGGCCCGTGGACCGACCCGGATGAGAAACTCAGCGTCCGCGAAGGCCTTCCGCCCCTCCGACTCGATTGGATCCGTTCCCGCGCCGATGTTGAGGAATATGACGGAGTGAATATTCCGCGTGTCAGTAGCCCGAACGTTAGTGAGGGCTCCGTCTCCGACGGGATCGGCCACTTTGCAACGAAGCGTCGCCCCTTGCGAGCGATTTCCGGCTCCGCAGTCACGCAGATGCACTACGCCCGCCGCGGCATTATCACGCCCGAGATGGAGTATGTCGCCATCCGTGAAAATCTGGGAAGGAGAGCGGACACTCTTGTCCGCAAAGCGGAGCGAAGCGACCGATCCTCTCTTGGTCACCAACACCCCGGCCAATCTTTCGGAGCCTCCATCCCCGAATACGTGACCCCTGAATTTGTCCGTGACGAGATCGCCCGGGGCCGTGCGATCATTCCCTCGAACATCAATCACCCCGAAGCAGAACCGATGATCATCGG
>DATHVL010000384.1:0-5854 GCA_035461325.1 Pyrinomonadaceae bacterium | reverse complement strand
GCAAACACGGCCTGTTCGACGGTCGAGCGCTCATAAAGCATTTCTGCCGCAGCCTTAAATTTCTCGTACTCCAGCAGCCTGTCGACCAACTCCTGCCGCGGGTCTTCCATCTCCTCTTCGGGTCCCGCAGTCGGATCCTGTGGCAGCAGCATCTTTGACTTGATCTCGATAAGCTGTGCGGCCATCACGATGAAATCCGCGGCGACGGCTATATCAAGCTGTTTCATCAGCCGGACATACTTCACATATTCATCAGTTATCTTTGCGATCGGTATGTCAAAAATATTGGCCTGCTCCTGCCGTATCAAATAGAGCAGCAGGTCGAGCGGGCCGGCAAACTCACCCAGGCGGATCTTCAACTCATCAGGCGAACCCGCCAAGATCTCGGCGGTCTCCTTATGAAAATCAAAGGTAAATTGCTCGGGTTGTTCTTCCATCGGAAAGAGAATTGTAACGCACTCGCGAGGCGGCAGCTAAATATACTTCGTCTCCCGCAGATAGATCATGTAATCCGTCTCCGGCGGCACGGCCCCGTCCTCGCGCAGACGGAGGACGATATTCCCGCGATGGGTGGCCGAGTGTATCAGGACATGGGTCAGCATCTCCCGGAAAGTATTCTCCTGGGGGACGCCCGTACTGGTTCGATATTTCACCCTCAGGTCGAGTCCCTCCTCCTCAAACCGCCGAAGCAATTTGTCATACATCTCAGCGTTCTCGCGTGCGATCTGGCCCGCCTCTTCCAGCGACAACTCGGGCCAAAACTCAAACCCCGCCGAGTCCTTCCCGTGAAGCCGTTCGAAATATTCGCGTTCGGTCGTGAGCAGGTGTGCGAGGATCTGTCGTGAACGTTGAGACTCAGCCGATTTCAGTGCGACGATGGTCCGCCGATTGGCCCAGTCGTTATATGAAAATAGCTGGCGGAGGTGTTCGACGGTGCGCATCTCAAAGCTCTTCCACCGCAAATGCCTTGAGGTCGTCTAGCGAGATCACCGACAATGCGTTTTCGTGCGTCGCATTAAGGTGGACCCGCGGGGCCATGCCGTGCTCCAGGGCCTCCTGCCATCTGAGCATACACAGGCACCATTTATCTCCCTCTTTCAAACCCGGAAATTCAAATTGCGGCATCGGCGTCGAAAGATCGTTTCCAACACTCTTCGAGAATCTCAGAAACTCCTCAGTTACCTCGATGCAGACGGTGTGGCGGCCGGTGTCATCGACACCCGTCCGGCAGTAACCGTCGCGGTAAAACCCTGTCATCGGATCGGAGCAGCAAAGTTCCAGATCGCCCCCGAGAACATTCCTCGGCTTGGGCTGATGTCCGTTACCGTTGCCGCTTATACTGGAGTAGGCCATAAGAGCTAACAATCTATCACGGCCCGGTCGCCGCCCCAACTTCCATCACCTTGCCGACTCGATCAGCTCGAGTGCCTTCTCGATCGGCCTCGCGATCACCGCTCGGTCCCCCACAACCACGATCGGCCGGTTGAGGAGGCCCGGGTTGGCAACAATTGCGTCGATGATCTCGCCCTCGGGCGTTTCCGTGCTAAACCCGCGCTCCTTGAACTCTTTTTCCTTGGTTCTCAGCAGCGAAAATGCCGGCACATCCAGCTTTTTGAGCAGCGACCTAACGTCCTTCGCCGTCAAAGGCTCCGTAAAATAATTGACCCGCTCAAAATCTATGCCGTTTTCACGAAACAGCGTCGCCAAATTGCGGCAGGTCGTTCAGGTAGGTTTTTCGTAAACTGTGATCTTCATATAATCAATACCTTAACTTCGCCATATCATTCGATCATTTTAGCCCCAACCGCTCATATACCTTTGTCAGTGTATCCGCCGCTATCGCCCTCGCCTTCTCGGCGCCGGCATTCAGTATCTCATTCAGCGTCGCATCATCATATTGCATGACCCGTTCCTGAAACGGCCTCAAAAACTCGACCGTTACCTCGGCCAGTTCACCCTTGAACTGCCCATAGCCCTTGCCCTCAAAATGCGCGACGCACTCTTCCACGGTCTTGCCCGTCAACAAATGATAGATCGTCAACAGATTATGTATTGCCGGCCGCGACTCGTCGAACTCGATCGTCGTACCGCTGTCTGTCACGGCACGTTTTATCTTCTTAGTCACCGCATCGGGGTCGTCCAAAAGAAAGATGCAGCTGTTCGGATTCTCATCCGACTTCGACATCTTCTTCTCCGGGTCCTGCAGCGACTTAATGCTCGCCCCAACCGGCGGAATAAATCCCTCCGGCACCGTAAAAGTCTCGCCGTAATCGCGGTTAAAACGCTCTGCCAGATCACGCGTCAGCTCAAGGTGCTGCTTCTGGTCCTGCCCAACGGGAACGAGGTCCGTCTGATACAGCAAGATATCCGCCGCCATCAACACCGGGTAGGTAAATAAACCCACACCGGCCCGCTCCGCGTTACCCTTGCCCTTGTCCTTGAACTGCGTCATGCGCTCAAGCTCGCCCATCCGTGCGATGCACGACAGCACCCACGCAAGCTCGGCGTGCTCGTTCACATCCGCCTGAATAAAGATCGTCGAGCGTTCCGGGTCCACACCCGCTGCTAGATATATCCGCGCCAGCTCCAGCGTCGCCTTTCGTAGCGCGGCCGGGTCCTGCGGCAGCGTTATCGCATGAAGATTAACGATGCAATACAGCGCATCATGATCATCCTGAAGCGCGACCCAATTCTTGATCGCACCAAGATAGTTCCCGATATGGACCTGCCCTGTAGGCTGCGCCCCGCTGAAAATTCGTTTGTTCATTCTAAAACCACGGCGTGAAGAGCATGTACTGAACCAGCCTATAAACAGGCCGGATGATCAATCCGATGAAGCCCATATAGACCAGTAGGAGCAGGATTATAAAGCCGAACTGCTCAAGCATTTGGAAGAGCGGTTGAAAGCTGTCCGGGAGAAACGTCGATAACACCTTGCTCCCGTCGAGCGGCGGGAAGGGCAGAAGGTTAAAGACCGCCAGCGAAACGTTTAGCATTACCAAGTAGTTTAGAAAGATCACGATCGGCTGAATGAACCCCTCTGAGGCATTTCCCGCATGTATCGTCCCCGTCTCGATAAGAGTTTTGAAAATAATAAAACCGATCGTCGCAAGAATCAGATTAGCCCCGATCCCCGCTATCGAGACCATCACGTTCGCCTGCTTATAGTTCCGCCAATTGCGAGGGTTGACGGGCGTCGGCTTTCCCCACCCGATCAACGGAACGCTAGCCAAAGCTCCGCCCACTGCGCCGAAAGTAAATGCCAATATCGGTATCAGCAGGGTCCCGATCGGGTCCGTATGAGCAACGGGATTCAGAGTAACGCGGCCCAGCATATACGCCGTGTCGTCGCCGTATTTCATCGACATCCACGCGTGGCCTGCCTCGTGAATAGAGACGGCCATTAGAAGGACCACGAGGAACATCACCAAGTGGCTTACCAAAACTGCAATGTCGATATCGCCCATTTATTTGCTCAAACTAAACAGCTTACGGCCATCGGCCGGCGCCGCCAAAGACTATCGAAATGTTGTATTTACGGGTAAATTGTGCCATTCTTTCCCCGTAAATTAAAATCACTATCGGAGAATTATACGTGCTGAAAAAGGTTTTGTTCGGCGGCGAAAGCGGCATGTCCGTATGGGCAAATGCCGGTTTAACGTTGCTACGTATATACGCGGGCATCGCTCTCGCGTTCGCTCACGGCATAAATAAATTACCGCCGGCCGATTCCTTCATCGAGCGAACCGGGTCTTTCGGGTTCCCGGTTCCGGTGGTCTTCGCTTGGGCGGCCGCATTCTCCGAATTCCTCGGCGGCATATTCCTCGCCATCGGACTTTTCACGCGCATCTCGAGCTTTTTCATCATGTGTACCATGCTGACGGCTCTGGTTTTCGTGCATGCGTCTGATCCCTTTGGCCGCCAAGAGCTGCCGTTCTTTTTCTTTTTCACGGCGATCGCTTTTCTATTAAAAGGTTCGGGCGACTGGAGCCTCGACGCCTATCTTCGCAAGTAAATGGCAAAACGGATCGTCTGCATCGCAAGCGAACACAAGGGCAACGAGTTCCTCGATGAATGCCATGCCGCCGAGTGGCACGTTACCCTCATAACGCGCAAAAAACTTCTCGACGAACCCTGGCTCTGGACCGCGATCGACGAAGTTCGTACCGTCGAGGACGACGCCGGCGTCGAAGATTACGTCCGCGCAGTCACAAATGTCGCCGGCAGCGGCACGATCGACCGAGTCATCGGGCTCGACGAATTTGATGTAATAACCGCAGCCCGGACTCGCGAACATCTACAGCTCCCGGGCATGTCATACTCCGAAGCCATCCGCTTTCGAGATAAGTACTCGATGCGAAAGGTTGCTGAGCAAGGCGGGATTCTCTCTCCGGATCACATCTGTCCTCTCGAATCCTCCGGAATCAATGATTTTCTCGACCGCGTCGAACCGCCCTGGATCGTTAAGCCCCGTCACGAGGTCTCGGCCTTCGGCATCCGCAAGTGCGAATCGCGCGACGAGGTGTGGGAGGTGCTCAACGACCTCGATCGTCGAAATAACTGGCGCGATCATCCCTCGCAATTCCTGATCGAAAAGTTCATCGAGGGCGACGTCTTCCACGTCGATTCGGTGGTCTATGGCGGCAAGGTCGTCTGCGCCGGCGTCAGCCAGTACGGCAAGCCGCCCTTCACCGTCACGCATTACGGCGGGGTCTTCACAACATCCATTGTTGAGTACAGATCCAAAGAGCGCCGCGAACTCGAGCGTCTTAATAAAAAGCTTCTCAAAGCCTTTGATTACGAACGCGGCGTGACCCATGCCGAATTTCTCCGCGGTTCCGACGGCCGCTATTACCTACTTGAAGTGGCATGCCGAGTGGGGGGGGCCTATATCGCAAACGTCCTTGAACACGCCTGCGGTTTCAATCTCTGGCGCGAGTGGGCACGGGTCGCCATGGCCGATGACGCGTCGCCCTATACTGGGCCGAAAACGCGTAAGCAATATGCCGGCGTCGCGCTTGCGCTCGCAAAAACCGACACCCCCGACACCTCGCATTACACCGACCCCGAGATCGTCTATCGCGTCAATAAACCCCAACACGTCGGGCTGATATTCCACTCTCCGGATCGAAAGCGCGTCGCCGAACTGCAGGAGTTCTATTCCCGAAAGATCGAGGAAGACTTCCTCGCCGTCGCCCCCGCAAAAGAGCGCTACGACGATTAGGCCGATCGGACCAGGAGAACCACGAGGAGCGGCCCCCGCCGCTCTTTTCCTTTCGCGCCGCTAGGGGTTATCCTAAAACTTTTTATGACGCCAAAGGTTTCAAGGTTGGTTCACGCGCCCGAATTCCTGGAGCACGGTCTCAGCGATTATTTCCCTGAGCTGCTCAGGTTTGAGTCTATTCAGGACCTTGAGGCCTCCCCGATCCACGGCGAGATCCACGACGAAGCCGAGCGTATTCTGAACTCCGTTGTCTACGAAGATTTTGCCCAGCCCGGCCAAGCGGACAACGATGTGATTCGCGCAGCGGCTTGGAACATCGAACGCGGCACGGTCTTCGACGGGATCCTTGCGGCACTGCGCGAACATCCCGGCTTGGCGGACCGAGATATTTATCACCTCACCGAGCTCGATCACGGCATGGCCCGCAGCGGAAACCGCTTCGTCGCCCGCGAACTGGCCGAGTCCCTTGGCTTGAACTACGCTTTCGCCCCCGTCTATATCGCCCTCCAAAAGGGAAGCGGGGTCGAGGCGGAGGTCGAGGGCGAAAACACGCTATCGCTCCACGGTTTGGCGACCCTCTCCAAATGGCCGATGGCGAACATCCACGCGGTTCCGCTGCCCAACGGAAAG
>DATHVL010000383.1:0-4959 GCA_035461325.1 Pyrinomonadaceae bacterium | reverse complement strand
TGCTGCTTGCCGAACAGCGGGGCCTCGGCATTGCGGAATACGCCCCGCGCCTCATCAAACAGACCGTCGTCGGCTATGGCAACGCCGAGAAACACCAGGTAGGCGAGTTGGTCCGGCTGTTGCTCAAATTAAAATCGGTACCCAAACCGCATGACGCGGCCGACGCATTGGCCATCGCCATCTGCCACTTTCACCACGCCGGCGTAAACGAAAAATTGAAAAAGGCTTTGAAGGAAGGCTAGAAGGCTTGGGCGATATCGGCAGCTACCCGCGCGTTGTTCTCGAGCAATGCAATGTTCGCCTCCAGAGTTCTGCCGTCGCTGCGGTATGCCATCTCGGCAAGCAGAAACGGAGTCACCTCTTTTCCGCGAATGTTGTGCTCGGTTGCGGCTCTCATCGATTCCGCCAAAAGCCGTTCAGACTCATCCAACGAAACCTCGTTTTGCTGCGGCACAGGAACCGTCACCAAAATAGCGGAGCCAAGTCCTAGGTCCTTTCGGGCATCGGCGATGGCCGCGACCTCCTTGGCTGCATCGACTTGCTCGTCCACCGGGAGTCCGCTTTCACGTGAAAAGAACGCCGGCATCTCATCGGTCTGCCAGCCGAGCACGGTGACGCCATAGGTCTCGAGCCACTCACGGGTCCGGGTGAGGTCGAGGACGATCTTCGCCCCCGAACAAACGACGATCAACGGGGTTTGGGCAAGCTCGGGCAGATCAGCGGAAATATCGCCGTCGTGCCCTCTATGCACACCGCCAATTCCCCCAGTCGCGAATACCCGTATGCCCGCCTTGTGCGCGAGAAACGCGGTCGAGGCAACGGTCGTCGCACAGTCGAGTTTCTTGGCAGCGGCGATGGGCAGGTCGCGGCGCGAAACTTTCCGTGTCGTTTCGGACGCGGCCAGGGTCTCCATCTGCTCCTCAGTCAGCCCGATAAACGCCTCTCCGCCGAAGATCGCGATCGTCGCGGGTATTGCACCGGCCCGTCGAATGATCTCTTCCATCCGTCGAGCGGTCTCGAGGTTCTGCGGCCGCGGCAGCCCGTGAGCGATCACCGTCGATTCGAGCGCCACGATCGGCTTATCGAAATGAACCGCGCCGGAAACTTCGTCGCTAAGGTTAATTTTCACTTTACAAATTTGAAGATGCGGTCGAGCCGCGGGTGCGTAAGGCAGCCGACCATGCTCCCGTTCGAGGCGCTTCGGTCACACGACCAATAGACGAACATCGCTCGGCCGATCACGAGTTCACGAGGTACGAAGCCCCATCCGCGACCGTCATCGCTCTGGTCGCGGCTGTCGCCCATTACAAAAAAGTGGTTATCGGGGACCTGCATCGGCCTGCCGGCGACACCAAAATTAAAATCGGCAACAGGGAGCCGCATACCGGCACGGGCGGGATTCATTGTCCGTTCGGAGTAATACACGTTCCATTTTGCGTTCGGGTCGGCCTCTTCAAACTGGCGTGTTTCCAGTGCTGAAACGTTGTCGGTCGAATCGCCTATCAGGCGAACCTCGGGCAGCAACTCTCCGTTGATGTAAACACTATTATCTCGGAACTCGACCGTCTCGCCGGGCTTCCCGATGACACGCTTTACGTAGTTGATCTGGTACTTCACCAGCCCGCGGGCGGCGTCGGATCGAGGATTTACGCTGTTGCCTGGGTACTTGAATACGATTATATCTCCGCGCTCGATGTCCCGCATCGGGAGGAACGGGAGCGGTTCGCCGCCCGGGTTGAATATGAATTTGTTGACGAGTAGGTAGTCGCCGACGAGGATCGTGTTCTGCATCGAACCCGTCGGCACGGTTACCGCCTGGAGGATAAAGGTCATACCGAATATCGCCATCACCAGTGTCACGGTGAACGATTCGAGGTATTCGCGAAAAACCGATTTGGGCGGCCCAACGGGCTTTTTCTCCTCGGACTCTTTCTTGATCTCTTTTTCTTCTTTGCTCATCAAAGTGTTCCGCGGGTCAGGCCGGCGGATAGTTTTTCTCCAAAATTTTCAAGGCCTCTTCCGCGGCCATCATCTCTGCGGCCTTTATCGAACTTCCGCGGCCCTCGCTGCTTCCGCCCTTCCAGGTCGCGGCGACAAAAAACTCGCGCTGGTGCGGCGGCCCGTCGGTGTTCCTGATCTCGTATGACGGCGCCTCCAGTTGCCTGGACTGCAGCAGCTCCTGCAAACGGGTCTTCGCATCAAGCGAACCCTTTGGGGTCGCGGCCTTGTAAATGGGCCCAAAAAGCCGCTCGATCATCGACCGTGCGGTTACATAGCCTGCCTCGTAAAAGACCGCACCGATAACCGCCTCCAAAGCGTCCGCGAGCACGGCCCTCTTTTCGCGCCCACCTGTCATTTCTTCCCCGCGGCCGATCCGCAAGTAGTCGCCAAGGCCGAGTCCGGTCGCGACGTCCGCAAGCGTTTCCGTACTTACTATACGGTGCTTCATCAGCGAAAGATCGCCCTCGGGCAGTTCGGGATTATCGCGGTAAAGGTGTTCAACAACCGCCAACCCCAAGACGGCGTCACCGAGGAACTCCAGAGTCTCGTTATCCTCCTTGGACCGTTTTGCACTGCCGCTGTCCCGGTCTTCATACGCCCGGGAGCGGTGCGTCAATGCTCGTTCGAGCAGCTCGGGTGACGCAAATCTATGGCCTAACCTTTCCTCTAGCAGTGCCGTTTTCATCGCGCCAAAGACCAGTTTATTCAGATTGCGGACAAAAAGAAAGCCGGGTGCCTGTTAAAGACACCCGGCCGGTTCTTAGATCCGGTGGATCCCTCCGCCGGCACGATCAGATCGGGCCAACGAAAGCGCTTTCGGTTACGGACGCGTCATCGCGGTCGAGCCGGTCGTCGTGGCTGCAGCAGAGTCGGCATCCGTTTCAGGATCAGTAACCGGCTGAACTGCAGACGTCGGGTTCGGCATCGGCTTTTGCACCGTCGATGCGATATACGCGTCGATACCCGTTTCCTTTTCAAACCTCAGAGCATAAAGCTGCTTGATCAAATTGTAGAGGCCGTCCTTGTATGCCTTTGAGGCGGCATCGCTCTTGGTCACCCGATGTGCACGGCCATAGGCGTCGAGTGCACGTTCGGCATAACCGTTGAGCAACGCGATCTTTGCCTTGATCTGCTGATCTTTGGCAAGCTTTTCCTCTTCCGGAGCAAGCTTTTGCTCTTCGATAAGCTTTTTCACCTCATCGGCGTGCTTACGGACTTCGTCGAAGTAGTAAGAACCGATGGTCTCATAGACGAGGGGGTTCTCTTTGTTCTTGCCCGGAAGCTGGCTGGTTTCATAGTAGTAACGAAGCCCTTCCTGTTTATTGCCTTTGGCGTGATAGTTAATGTACGCCTGTGCATAGGTTAGGTCGCTGATAGCATCTTCCTTGGTCATCTCGAACTGGAAGACACCGTAGACGTCCTGGCCGGCCGGGTTCTTTTTGGTTGCTGCTGCTCCTGCCTTGAGCTTCGCAAGCGCAAGCCGTGCATACTTTAGCGTGTCGTCGTTGAACGCGAAGTTCTTGTCGTACGATTCATAAAGCCCGATCATGCCGAGCGGAACCATAAAGTTCAGATTGTCGGGATACTTTGCAAGTATCTCGTTACCCGCTGCATATGCCTCGGCATACTTTTCAGTCTTGATGCCCATGTCAAAGCGTTCGGCACGCGGCTTGAGCCACAGAAGCTCCTCGTTGCGCTTTTGAGCTTCTTCCCATTTCGGCATGTTGCCCTTTACCCAGTCAGAGAAGTCTTTAAAGACCTCGCAGCTGCCGTACTTAGTCAAATACTCTTTACCTGCGTCAATGGCCACCTTTAACGTGGCATCGTTGCCGTAGTTCTCGCGGATCTTGGCGTCAAGCGCCGCGTTGCCATCGTAATCCTCGCAGGCAGCCTGCGCGGACACGGTCGTTGAGCCAACGGCGAACAGGGCCGCTAGCATCATTCCAAGTCCAATTGATCTAAAAACCGTTTTCATTCTGTTTACTTCCTCCACCTGATGTCGAACCGTTATATTTGTCTGGGAAACCGTAAACCGGAGTCATGGTTTCGCGTAAAATCTGATGAATTGACCCCTTTATTAGTTGCAAAAAAATAAGCGGGCATTTTAGTCCGCCGGGAGCGACCGAGCATTGTTTACTCCGATGCAGAAAACAAAATAATCACGCAGGAACCGCAGTATTGTCAAGCAAAATCGGAATAACCGCACAAAAACACCGCCTCAAGAGCGGTGCTTTGTTATTTCGTCAGGACCGTTTTGAGCGACTCACTGCTGCCGTTGCGGTTCCGCCGAGCGTACCACACGAGGCCGGACGGCCGGCGTGGCACTGGCGGGCTCCTCCGAATCCTTATTGTATTCAATTATTACCGACGGGAACGCCGGTTTAGACTGCGATGTTTTTGTGACCGCCGGACGCGGCTGAGTTGAGGGGATGTTCGTCGGACGCGATTGCGTCCCCACAACAACTACGCGACGGCCGTCATCTGACGGGGCGGTCGCAGTGACGGGCGCGGACAGCACCGGTACGGCCTCCACGGCTTCGGCGATCTCCGTGTCATCGACATCATCCTCTTCGTCGTCGAGCAGATCAGCAACACTCTCACTAAGTCTCGGACGCGGCGTCAGGCCCTGTTTCAAAGCCATGTACCGCGTGTTGTCGCGCTCGATCCCAGGTGCAAGCGTTCGATAGATCTGTGCGGCGATGCCGGCTGCGATCCTGCCTCGCTCACTTTGTCCGCGAGTGATCACGACCACGGCGTACTCCGGGTTCTCAACGGGAGCGACTGAGGCGAAGAGTCCGACCCAACTGCCCTTGCTGATACACGAACCGGTTTTGCCGGCGACGCCCCAAGACGAATCTACACCGCGGCGAGCTGTTCCATATTCAGCAGCACCGATCATCCCCGGAATGACGCCGCGACGGACCTCGCCAGTGAACGGCATCTCTTTGCCTACACCCA
>DATHVL010000382.1:0-7173 GCA_035461325.1 Pyrinomonadaceae bacterium | reverse complement strand
AATCATAGCACGAAATATAGAACTTCAGCCGTTCGCTCAGCCATTCGGCATTCTGCCTTTCGGGCCCGCCCAAATACTTGTTCACCTCAGGATCTGACCTCTGGTCGACAAGTTCGTCGAGGTCGTCGAGCGTATATCGGCGGAATGCGAGCCTTGGCGTTTCGAGCACCCACCCGGGGCGTTCTGTCACATCATCGGTCATGGCGGTGTTATCCATATAACGGTATAACGAAGAGAGCAGCGCCTCGATGAAACAGATCTGCTGCCTCTAAGGAGAAACAAATGATGGGAAAAATACTCGACCGAAGGGGTTTTTTTAAGCTTGCGGCAACAGCTGCCGCGCTTCCAATACTAAACGGATGTAGAGATTCGACCCTCGCTCAGTCTACCGACAGCATTATAGAAAAGCTCCGGGCTAATGCGATAAACGATCGCCGAAACGAGTGGTGGGGAGCCATCGACGTTCCGGCCAACGTTTCTTTCCGAACAAACTTACGCACGACTGACGACAAGGGCGATATTCTTCGCATCTCCGGGGCGGTTTACAATGCTGAAGATAAGCCCGCGCCGAATACGCTAATTTATTTCTACCACACTGATATCCATGGAATCTACGGCCGCGAGGGCGAACACAGGCACGGACGCTATCGAGGTTGGCTTCTGACGGATCGCGACGGCCGCTACGAAATTGAAACTATTCGACCCGCGTCCTATCCAAATTCCACGATCGCAGCGCATATTCATATGACGTTGACGACGCTCGAGAAAAAGGAAGATTGGATCGACTCCGTGGTCTTTGAAGGCGACCGGTTACTCACCGCACGCGATCGCGTGAAAAGCCGCGGGGGCTTTGATCCGGTGGTCCGGCTTGAAGAAAAAGAAAACGGTGTGTTTACGGGGGTAAGGAAGATCAGGCTTTTGTGAACTTCAGATCAGGTGCACAAAAAGTCCGTCTTTGAGCTTAGGCTCGAACCAGGTTGATTTCGGCGGCATCACCTCGCCCATGTCCGACACTGCAAACAGGTCGTCCATCGTCGTCGGGTAAAGCGAAAAGGCGATCCGGGCATCACCGGCGTCAACCATACGTTGCAGTTCGCCCGTTCCCAGAATGCCGCCAACGAACTTGATACGTTTGTCGGTGCTGGGGTCGGCGATGCCAAGAACGGGTTCCAGAATGTAATGCTGCAAAATGCTTACATCGAGCCCTTCGATCGGATCTGGGTTTTTAAGAAGATTCACATCGAGTTGGAGGTCGTACCACTTGCCGCTCAGGTACATGCATATCTCGCCGTGCGTCTCGGGAACGCTTCGGTCGGCCTCGGCAACACTAAAGTTTTTCTCGATCCCTGCAAGAATGTCTTGATCGGAAAGATGTTCAAGATCCTTCACTACCCGATTATAAGCAAGTATCTTTAGCTGCTCGGCCGGAAAGAGCCCCGCCATGACGTAATTGTACGAGCCCTCGCCGTTCCCATTCGTTTCTTTTCTCTGGATCTCATTTCGAGCACGAAGTGCGGATTCGATGCGATGGTGGCCGTCGGCTATATAAAGCGCGGGCACATCGTCAAAGGCGGATGTAATTGCCTCAGTGTCCCTAATCTTCCATACGGTCTGGCTGACGCCGGTGTCGCACACAAAATCGTAGAGCGGATCGGCCTGCATTGCTTCTTCAACCAATTGGTTGATAGCCTCGGTACCGCGGTATGCCAGGAAAATCAGTCCGGTCTGTGCACGAAGTTCGAGCATGTGACGCGTGCGGTCGGCGACCTTGTCGGGACGCGTCTTTTCGTGTTTCTTGATCTTGCCCTTTTCGTATTCCTCAAGCGAGCAGCAAGCGACTATCCCGATCTGTGTGTGGTCGCCGCCCTTCAAACGATAGGCGTAGTATGCGGGTTCGTCATCGAGGATCAGAGTGTGGCTGTCAATCAGATCCGTCAGGTTGTTGCGGGCACGGACCATGCACTCTTCGTCGCTGAGATCGGCCTCGACATCCGCACGCGTAATCCGGAGAAAGCTGAGAGGATTCGTCGCGATAAAGGCGCGCACTTCGGCCTCGTCGTGGATGACGTCGTAGGGTACGCTCGAAACGGATCTGGCTTTTTCGCTAACGGGGCGCAGGGCCCTGAAGGGTTTGATCTTCGCCACGAATTCTCCTAGAGGATCAATATTGCGGTGTTGCGCCGGTGGAATTGAAGGGCTCGGCCGTCGGCATCTTGTCGGGGTCGATTCGGCCGTCGTCTATAGTTTGATCCAGCTCGCGGCCGGTCTGTTCGATCTCCATCTGGATCTGATCGGCGTAACCCTTTTTATCGATCTTCCATTGCCCTTCCTCAAAAACGAAAGGCAGCGTTTCCCACATACCAAAGGAATTCTCGACCTCAAGGGTCGCCCGGTCGCCGTTGATCACCTCGTTACGCACTTTGACGACCGTCTGCGTGTCGTTGATCAGCGTCTCATTTTTCACGATATCATCGAGGGTCAACCCGCGGGCACGAGCCTCTTGCTCATGCATCTTTTTAGTCTCCGCCGACAGCAGCAGTTTGACCGTGGTAAGATCGCCTTTTTTCAGCGCCTTGGTATATGTACTGAACGTTTCCTTGGGCGAAGCCGGCGGCTTTTCTTCCGTGCACGACGTCAGCAAAAGCGCGGCCGCAATGATCGCAAAAAATGGTAATCGAAACCTCATCACGATGCCTGATGGTCTGTATAGTAAAATATGCAAAGACCAAGTATAACTGAAAGCTATTAAGGGTGAAAACGATGGAACGAACGAAACTCTCGGGGGATGAAATAGCCTCTCGGCTTACGGGGATCGAACAATGGACGGAGTCCGACGGCAAACTCAAAAAGAGGTTCGAGTTTAAGGATTTTTCGGAAAGCCTGGCTTTTGTTAACAAGGCAGGTGAGATCGCCAACGCGGTCGATCATCACCCTGACATACGGCTGGGCTGGGGTTATGCGGAGTTTGAGATAACGACCCACGACCGCGGCGGGTTGACCGACCACGACTTTGACCTCGCTCACCGGATCGATGCGATCGCTGACTAGTCGATCTGAGTGCAGGTGAGCGGCAAATTATTAGTCGTCGTGATCCTGCCGGTGACCCAGCTATCCTTTACCGCATCGTAGGTCTGCCGGACCTCGGCCACGCCGTAAAAGCACTCTTCGCCTGTACGGTATGTATAGGCCGCGTTGACGCGGCGGGTGCGTTTCGGATTAAGCTGCGACATCCCGAATTCTTCCCAATTGCTGCCGGCGAAATAAAGGCGGACGGGTGTGACACCTTCGTCCCGCAGTCTTGCGGTTACCTCCGTCTTAAGAGGCAAGCTGTAAAACTGGCCAGGTATCGGCAGCTGCGCCTTGTCGGCAGTACCTCTTAGCACGAGCGACGCGTAATCATCACGAATCGTTTTGTACTTCGCAGGGCCGCCCGGGATCTCCAGCCTCAGGCCGGCAGTAGCAAGATTGTCGCCCAGCGACCGGGGGAAGGCACGGGTGTTGGTCAGCCGAAACTCATTGTTCCAGACGCCGGGTTCCCTGGTGCCCGCGACGTCAATAAAAACGGGGATCGATGCATTTCGACCCGGAAGGCCATGGGTCAGATTGATCTTTATCTCGGGTTTTACGAGGTCTTCTTTCGCAAACTGCAGCACGTAATGATTAAGCGCGGTGACGTCCCCGGCAGGTGCGATCTCCGCGAATATCAAATATCTTAAAGAGCCCTCGTTCTCTTTATCCAGCTCGGTCAGCACATAATCGCCCAACTTCCCATTAAATTTGATATAAAGCCAGAGCGGATCACCGTCGGTCACCTTTGCGGCGGCAGCCTTTTGCGCTTCCGCAAAAGTTTTGTGGTCGGCTTGCGAAAGGGCCATCTGGACATCAACGTTCATCTTCGCAGGCTTTGGTTTCGGCAATGCATTGGCGGCGGTTTCCTCCTTTTCACGCTCTCTCGCGGCCTCCTCCATCTGCTGCATTCGCTCCTGAGTACGGCGCATTTGGGGGAACTGGGCGAGAGCAGCCGAAGCGGCAAACGTCATTACTAAAACCAACAGTACTGCTTTTTTCATAACTATGATTATAAGGAAGCGTCGGTAAACATCAAAGGATGCGGCCTGTGCGATCCCCGACCTAAATTGCTTGGACCCCCTAAATTGGCTAAAATCAAAGATTCGTATTTCAACCGCATTTTAAGAGGACCGCAACACAAAATTACTTATGTCAAATGTTCCAATTACAGTCGCTAACGGCGACGGCATCGGCCCGGAGATCATGGATGCCACACTTCTTATACTCAAAGAGGCCGGTGCGCGAATCGATATCGAGAACATCGAGATCGGCGAAAAAGTTTATCTTTCAGGCAATTCGGCCGGAATCGCTCCGGAATCGTGGGATTCGCTCCGTCGCACAAAGGTTTTCCTAAAAGCGCCGATCACCACTCCGCAGGGCGGGGGCTATAGCTCGCTGAACGTCGCCGTTCGCAAAACGCTTGGCCTCTACGCCAACGTGCGCCCGTGCGTTTCCTATCATCCTTTCGTTGATACCAAACACCCTGTGATGGATGTCGTAATCGTCCGCGAGAACGAAGAGGACACCTATGCCGGCATCGAATATCGCCAGACCGATCAGGTCGAAGAGTGCCTCAAGCTCATCTCACGGCCGGGCTCAGAAAAGATCGTCCGATACGCGTTTGAATACGCCAAGAAATTCAATCGCAAGAAAGTAACCTGCTTCATCAAAGACAATATTATGAAGCAGACCGACGGCTTGTTTCACCGCGTTTTTGACGAAATAGCACCGGAATATCCGGGCATTGAGGCCGATCACTGGATCGTCGATATCGGCTCCGCCAAGTTGGCCGACACCCCCGAAAACTTTGACGTAATCGTGATGCCCAATCTTTACGGCGACGTGCTTTCAGACGTGGCGGCCCAGATCGCGGGCTCCGTCGGACTCGCGGGGTCATCGAATATTGGCGAACAGGTCGCGATGTTCGAAGCGATCCACGGATCGGCTCCGCGGCGTGCGGGCCAGAATATGGCGAACCCCTCGGGACTCTTCCTCGGCTCGATCCTGATGCTTGTTCACATCAATCAGCCGGACATTGCCGAGCTTGCACACAACGCATGGCTTCGCACCATCGAGGACGGTGTTCACACCTACGACATGTACAAAGAGGGTGTCTCCACCGAAAAGGTCGGAACGCGTGAATTTGCCGAAGCCGTCGTAGCAAGGCTGGGGCAAAAACCCGAGACGCTGAGACCCGTTACC
This sequence comes from Pyrinomonadaceae bacterium, assembly GCA_035461325.1. Classification (GTDB taxonomy): domain Bacteria; phylum Acidobacteriota; class Blastocatellia; order Pyrinomonadales; family Pyrinomonadaceae; genus OLB17. Next base: position 1,902 of record DATHVL010000382.1, on the reverse strand, counting down.
TACACAGCGAACGTTGCTGATGCCGATCCCAAGCCCATTTACACGATGCCGGAGCGGCAGAAGAAGGACCTCGTCGGCGTCGACGTTTTCCTCGATTGGTGGAAAGGAGCGTTTTACGGCGTGGCGAATGAGCTTGGAGCTGCAGTTGAAAAGGTGAACGGCGACGGACTCAAATTGCAGACCATCGCCAACCGCGGAGTAAAGGTCTACCCCGAAGGCTTCTCCGACACCTTCACCGTCGATCACTGGCGCTGCCGATTCATTGCTGAGGGCGGCGAGGGCAATGCCGTGACCAAAGCCCAGATCATCGCGCTACTTGAGCGTTTCGAAGAGCAGGGCCTCGACGTGATCAAAACGGAAAATCTTTATAACTTCGACGGAGCAAGAGGATACTCTGTTTAAAAGGTCGGTCAAATGCGAGGGGGTGGGCCGCTCGCATTCGCTCTTTCTATCGGCATCGGAAACAGCCAAATGACACTACTTTTCGTCTACCTCTTCATTGCATTGATCACGTCGTTCATATGCTCGATCATGGAAGCTGTGCTTTTGTCGCTGCCCCGTTCTTATCTGAAAGCTGAAGCAGAACAGGGCAACACCTCCGCTCAAAGCTTTCTCGCCCTCAAAGACGACATCGACAAACCGCTGTCGGCGATCCTTTCGTTGAACACGGTCGCGCACACCGTAGGTGCCGCCGGGGTCGGAGCTCAGGCAACGATCGTCTTCGGGCAGGCATACTTCGGAATAGTTTCGGCCGTACTGACGATCCTCATCCTTGTCCTTACAGAGATAATCCCAAAGACGTTGGGTGCAAACTACGCACGTGCACTGATGCCGATAGCCTCAGTAACGATCAGGGGAATGATAGTTATTACTTATCCGCTCGTTATCGTCTCAGCTTTCCTGACACGTATTCTTTCGCGGAAAGATCCCGAGCTTACGACCAGCCGCGCAGAGATCTCGGCACTGGCAAATATCGGCACCGAAGAGGGGATCTTCATGGACCGCGAAAACAAGATCCTGCAAAATCTGATCAAGCTAAAATCGATCAAGGTGTCTGAGATAATGACCCCCCGCGTCGTCGTGGTCGTTGCCGACGAAGACATGACTCTGCAGGACTTTCTAAGTAAGAAAGACTTTCTGCATTTTTCGCGCATCCCCGTGTACAGTGAGCATCGCGATCACATCACGGGATATGTTTTCCGGCAAATGGTCTTCGAAAAGCTGGCCGAGGATCAGTTCGATCTCCAGCTCAAGGACATTCGCCGCGACATAGTAAGCGTCGCCAACATCACGACGCTCTTCAAAGCTTGGGAGGAAATGATCTCGCACAAGGAACATATCGCGCTCGTTACAGACGAGTATGGCGGCATGGACGGAATCACCACCCTCGAAGACATTATCGAAACGCTGCTCGGATTTGAGATCGTGGATGAAACAGACCGCGTCGACGATATGCAACAATTTGCGGCCGATCGCTGGAAAGCCCGGCAGCAAAAGTACCGTCTGATCGGGTCGGAACCCCCGGAAGAGCCCAACCCCCCTGATGAGACTGTTTCTTAGAAAGTATCAAACGAAAAGAGAGTCTCGATTTTTCTGACAGTCCCAAATAGACGAGGCTGTCCGCCTAGCGCAGAACGAGATAGGCTATTAATATGATCACGACGGCGACGCCCACCGCGACCGCGATCAGAACAGTTCTCGCCCCGGACTTCTGGATCTCCACATTCGTTGTGCCCGAGGCCGTTTCAAAAGTACTGTTGATCTTGTAATCGCTGACTTTCTGGTCGAGAAGATTCGCGTTTCTAATCAAGTTCTGCATCTCGTCCTGGGCTGCAGAATTGCGGTATTCAGCTTTTTTCTTTTCGACCGCAAGACGCACCATTTCATCAGCGGCCTTTTCCG
>DATHVL010000381.1:0-2638 GCA_035461325.1 Pyrinomonadaceae bacterium | reverse complement strand
AATTTCCGTATAAGGTTTAAGCCCTCAGACGGGATGCAGGTTCGCGTCCGGGGCCGGGTGACGACGTACGAGGTCCGGGGCGAGTATCAGATCATCGTTGACTCGATCGAGCCCGTTGGCGAGGGTGCTCTCGCGGTCGCCATCGAACAGATCAAAGCTCGCCTTCAGGCTGAGGGGCTGTTTGATCAGGCACTCAAGCGTCCGCTGCCGGTGTTTCCGCGCCGGGTCGGCGTCGTGACATCCCCGACCGGGGCGGCACTGCACGACATACTTAATGTACTTGAAAGGCGGGCAAAGTCCGTTCACGTCGTGATCATCCCGACACAGGTTCAGGGTGAACATGCCGGCGCGCAGATCGCACGTGCTATCGCGCTAGCCAATGAATACTGCGACGGCTGCCTCGAAGACGAGAGGATCGATGTTCTTATCGTAGGCCGCGGCGGCGGATCGGCGGAAGATCTGTGGGCGTTCAATGAAGAGCAAGTCGCTCGGGCGATTCGGGCATCCAAGATACCGGTTATCTCGGCCGTGGGGCACGAGGTGGATTTCACGATCGCCGACATGGCCGCGGACCTTAGGGCAGCGACTCCGTCGGCCGCGGCCGAGATAGTTGCGAAGGCCGAACAGGAGATCTGTGAGAAGATCGACCGGCGTTACGGGGAGATTGGCCGCCTGATGGACCTCCGAATGATGGGGTGGCAAAACGCGGTACAGCGACTTGCGATGTCGCCCGCATTGTCAGGATTCCCGGCGACGATCACCGAAAGCCGCTATCGCCTTAACGAGATGCTCTCTCGAAGCGAGGATGCAGTCGATGCAGGGATCGACGCTTACAACGGACGGCTTCGATCGCTGAAAGAAAGGCTTGCGCCGGTATCGCTTGCGAAAAAGGTTGGGGAACAAAAGCGGCGTCTTGGCACGCTCGGCCACCGGGCGACGGCCGTGGGAGCCGATCTGCTCGGCCGACGCGACCGCCGCCTTGAAAAGGCAATGGCCGGGCTTGATGCGATGTCGCCGCTACGGGTCCTCGACCGGGGATATTCGATAACGCAGACAGCCGGAGGACGCATTCTTCGCGATTCGTCCGAGACCTCCGTTGGCGATGCCCTGCGGATCCGGTTTGCAAAGGGCGAGATAGAGGCCGCGATCACCGGCAAAACAGATGAGAAAGGTTAGCATTGATCAGAGGTTAAAGGTTTGAAACGATTTTGGTATATCTTTGCGGTTGGACTTATCGCGGTTCTATTGACGGCCGGCGTCGGCGGATATTTTTATTGGAGCGGCTTGAAAGAAACTCCGCAGTACTCGCTCGCGCTTTTGATAGATGCGGCGCGGCGCGGCGATCAACCGGCGATCGATCGACTCGTGAACACGGACGCGGTGGTCGATAGCTTCGTGCCGCAGGTGACCGACAAGGCCGTCGAGCTTTATGGCCGCAATCAGCCCTCGTCCGTGATCGACAAGGCGGCGAGAGTTGCCGAACCGCTGCTGCCGGCCGTTAAGGACCGCGCACGCGCCGAGCTGCCGGCGATCATACGGCGAGAGACCGAACGATTTCGGGATGTCCCGTTTGCCGCGATGGCGGTCGGTGCGGGCCGATACTTCGACACCAGTGTCGAGGGAGAAAATGCCGAGGTGCGATCGCTCGTTCCGGGCAACGAATTTGAGGTCCGGATGAAACGCAACGGAACCGGATGGCAGATCGTGGGTGTACGCGACGAAGCCCTTGCCCGGCAGATCGCTGAGACGATCGGCCAGCAGTTGATGGCGATCGCGGCAGGCGGCGACGTTCGCAGCGCGGGGCGGCAGCTCGGCGGTGCCGATCTTCAAAAGCTGATGAAACAAGCCGAAGAGGCTTTCGAATAAATATGCCAAAAACGTTTGAGGAATCGCTGGACCAGCTTGAGGCTGTGGTGAAAAGGCTTGAAGAGGGCGATATGCCGCTTGAAGAAAGCCTGGAACTATTTGAAAAGGGCGTACGGCTTTCGCGGGACTGCCGCGACCGGCTTACAAAGGCTGAACGCCGGATCGAGGTCCTGATGAAGGAAGCGAACGGCGATCTAAAGCTCGAGGAGATCCCGGTCGGCCGCGAGGAGGAAGAAGAGGACGCCGAACCATTCTAAATGGAGAACGGAGAGGGAAGAATGTCAGAGTGAGATCGGAAACCCCGCTTCCTCAAGATCACACCCCGATTCACCTCCTTTGGATTTAAACCACAGAATTCAAGAACTTAAGACACAGAAACGGGGGCAAAGTCATTTTGCCCCAGCAACAGAAGCATCAATTCTTCCGCATTTCCTGCTTTTTCTGAAGGAGGTCGCAGACTTGATACGCCCCGGTCGGGTCTATCGCGGTCCGGCCCGTTTCCACGTGCTGGAGCTTTCCTTCCTTATCCACGACAAATGTCCCGCGGGTTCCGTAGCCGGACTCTTCGTTATACAGCCCGTATGCTTTTGTGGTCTCGCGTTTCCAATCGCTGAGAAGGGGAAACGTTAATTCCAACTGTTTGCCGAACTCTTTATTCGAGGCAAAGCTGTCCATCGAAATGCCGAGTACCTGAGTTTCTGTTTGGTCGAATTTTGCGATATCAGCCTGATACGCTTTAAGCTCGGCCGCTCAGCCGCCTGTGAACGCCAGT